>NZ_CP172882.1:1165000-1465000 GCF_050529585.1 Enterococcus sp. DIV0876 | reverse complement strand
TTGAAAATCTTCATAGGCTTGCAGGATTTCTTCTCTTGTGTTCATCACGAAAGGTCCGTAAGCATACACTTCTTCATCTATTTCTTTCCCAATGAAAACCATAAATTCAGCATCTTCCTCGGCGGTAAAGGTCACTTCCCTATCTGAGGTGTAAATGAGTAGAGAATTCCTCTCAATAAAGGTCTCATCTGTTTTAAATTTTCCCTCACCTACATAAAATTGGACTTTAACATCTTCTGGAAAACTTGGAATGCTTATTGTTTCGCCTTTTTCTAATTTTCCATCCCAGATATTGATATGATTTTCTTCTTCAAATCCATAAGAATGCTCTTCCGGTCGTTCTGCATACACATCATAGTAATGGCCAGCTAGTATCTTTAAAAAGTTTTTATCTTCATTTTTATTTGCTAGTGGAACAATGGGTGTATCTTCATGCCACCGTAATTTATATGAAGGAGGAACCATTTTTTTGTATGAAGGAAGGTTCAGCCAAATTTGAACAATTTCAAATGGATTTTTTTCTTTTGTCTCAAGCAAAGGGAACATTTCTGCATGTTGAAGTCCTTTCCCTGAAATCATCCATTGCACATCACCGTTCCCATAGCGTCCATGATTCCCATGTGAATCAAAATGATCGATGAATCCTTTTTTGGCATATGTAATCGTTTCAAAACCACGATGGGGATGAGCAGGAAAACCAGGTACGTCATCTCCATGGTACATATTCCAACCACGTCCAGACGTAAAATCGTTTCCTCTTTGCCAATTTTCCGGAAATATTGCAGGAGCCATTTGTCCATTTCCTTCAGGGTAATCATCTATATGTCTTGCAATGAGTATGTATGGATTCTGAATGGGTATCAAAGCCGAATCTACGGAGTATATTTTCCCTTTCACTATGTACTTCCCTTCTTTCACCGATTATTGTATACTTACTTTTAATAAGTATAATTACATTATATATATTTCTTTATTCATTTCAACGTATTTGACTCGAGCAATTGTTCTTTACTGCAGACCCTATACGCCATTTCGATGAAAAACAGTGAATCACCTCGTTGATCACGGAAAGAACTTGGTTGATATTTTTTAGAAAGCATATCGCTTTCTTCATTTACACATTTCTTTTACAATACACGTAACTTTAAGGAGGTCTTTATATGAAACAAATTGACGTACATATTGATTTTGCTTGTCCATTTTCTTATATAGGTGGTGAAAAAGTGATTCAGTTTTTAGAAAAAGAAAATTTGCCACTGTCATCCGTCATATTCAGGAGTTACCAATTACAGCCAAATGATGATAACCAACAGCCCAATTATTTGATGAATCGCTTCAAAGCATCCGGTATGCCTTCTGTAGAAGAATATATCCAATTTTTCAATCATGGCATTGGTATGTCTGCACGGGAGATAGGGTTGAACTACGATGTTGAAAAAGTGATTTCAAAGAATTCTCGATTGGCACATATCGGCTTACAATATGCACAAGAACAAGGAAAACATACGGAATACTTTAGAAAAGTGATGTCCGCTCATTGGGAAGAAGGAAAAGATTATTCTGACCCGACTGTTATCGAAGGCATACTGGAGGAATTAGGTTTAAATCTCGACACATTCAATCAAAACAGAGATAAATATGACGCGTTAGTCACTCAAGATATTGATTTAGCAGACAAACGTCATATCAGAGGCGTGCCAGCATTTTACAAAGACAGCATCTTACCTCTTAAGAGCAATAGCACATTTGAGGAATTTAAAACTGTATTTTCTGCATGATCATAAGGCATTCCTTCGCGACTAAAGGAATGCCTCGTGATTTTTTTCGCGCTATTTTTGTGTTTAAGCACGTCATACACGCATTCGTCTGAATCGGTATAGAGAATCTATCCTTCTAAAAATTCTAAGTTTACCCGCCCTTTATTGAAAGTTTGTTATATCCATTCAACTATCATTCCTTTTTAAGATGACCTAAGATGTGATATACGCTTATTTAACACGTCCTCAACAAGTATAATTGTGTTTATATTATTTGCTATGACGCACTTACAAAATAAGTATTTGTCACTTATGCTTAACAAAAAAGAATATTAAAACAATGTTTTAATATTCCTTCTATAAAAAATATAGTTTTCAAAAGTATTGTTATTTGGTGATTCTTTTGACTGTATTCTCTTTTTTCAGAGGTGAGTTACTTGCTGTAATTTTCTCATATGATGGTGATATCCATATTAAAAAGAGTGTAAAGATAATAGTCACAACTAAGATTAACATTGCTATGCAGAGGTATTTAAAGGTTATTATTTGATTTGAATAGTGAATAACCGTTAATCCTGCAGTTATAGGGTACGCAAAAGTTAGATCCCTGCCAGCAATGAAAATACCACAAAATCCATAAAAAAATGAAATTCCTACCCCTACTAAATATGAGTTGACTTTTCTCGTAAAAAGAATAATCAAAGGTGAGACCGCTGTAAATACAAAGAATCCCATACCCATTATTTGAATGAAACTATAACCTAATTGTAGAAAATCAAAACTGTGGATGTCTAAATAGAAGAAAGCAAGCAACAATGTACAAATGAACGAAAATAGTGAATAAAGAAGTGAAATGAACCCAGTGACGATTAACTTAGCCAAAAGTAACTTCTTTATAGAAATTGGAATTGTGACTATACTTTTTAAAGTATTATCTAAATACTCGCGATTTATCAAGAATCCGCCAACCAAGACTATCGTAAATGGAAAAATCAAGCTAAAATTATTCCAGATTACACCATCTGAAAAATCCAAAAAAGTATATTTTTCTGATGTAGAATTTATTTGGATGGCTGCAAGGACGACAGAAAATAGAACTGAAAGCAAGCCAAGCACTATAATATTGTATCGTTTTATTTTAAGACATTCACATTTAATTAAATTTATCATCAATATCTTCTCCTCTAATTCTCTGATTTCTCATAACTGTATATAGCTATGCAGGAGAATAAAATTAGGTAAACTGTCATAATTCCGATAAAATACTGAGTTGAAATTTGACTACTCATCATATTATCAGGCAATTTAATTTCCGTCGGTAAGACACCCATACACCATCTTAGTATCAAAGGAATGGGTAGAATCGTTGAAAGAACTATATTGCCTGAATCACTACCTATCGACAAAGTGACTACAAAATTTATAATTGTGTAGATAACAGATACAATAATTGCACAAATATATCCTTTATTTGCTTTTACTATGATAACAATAACAGGTAAAATAGCTATAAATACGGCTAACCCGATAATAAAATTAAATCGAATGAGCATAAGAAAATCTATGACATTATTCATAAAAATATTTCCAACTAATAGAGCTATAATACTTATTAGTGAATACAATACAGAAAGCATTGCAACTAGGATCAATTTTGACAATAGCAACCTGCTTTTAGAAATAGGAATAACGAGAATATTCTTTAACGTATCGTTATCTTTTTCCATGTAAATCAGCATGGATGTAACAATTCCTAGAATAATAGGCAGCAACAACAAATTACCAAACAGAAGATTCATTCGATAAAGCTGATTAAAAACAGAATGGTCTTTCACCATTAAGAGTGTTAAAGGAATAGGAAATAAGAATGCACCTAAAAGCGTGATTTGAATAAGTTTTTTCCTCTTTATTTTTTTTAACTCGCAATGAACAAGATTAAGCAATTCCTGTTCCCCCTGTCACCTTTTTGAAGTAATCTTCTAGCGTGTCTTCTTTTAAATGCACCTCATAAAGCTCACTCGAGCTACCTAAAATAGCTTTATTTACTTTGTTCAATGGTAGATCAGTATCATAAATATACAAATTCATATCATCTATAATTTTAAAGTCTATTACATGAAATTCATATTCTAAGATTCTTGCAACCTCAAACACATTCGACACTTTATAATGGATATATTTATCATTTTTTTGCTCTAACTCTTCAAGACTTTCTTCTTCCAACAGCTTCCCATGATCAATAATCCCTACCTGATCTACTAACAGTGAAATTTCAGACAAAATATGGCTTGAAATAATAATAGTTTTTCCTTTTTCATGACTCAATTCTAGTAGCAATTCTCTCATTTCAGCAATACCAATCGGATCCAGTCCATTTGTTGGCTCATCTAAAATCAATAAATCGGGATCATGCATAATTGCCAAAGCAATTGCTAGTCGTTGCTTCATACCTAAAGAATATTGACTAAACAGCTTTTTGTCTCCAAAAATTAGCCCAACAGTTTGCATAGCATCTTGTACAGCGGAGTTTTTGGATACTCCACGCAGTCGGGAAAACAATTTTAAATTTTCTGTTCCAGTTAAATTAGGATAAAATCCTGGCGACTCAATTAAAGCACCTACACGTTTCAAAATTTTTTCTGAATCTTTTTGAATATCTAATCCAAATATTTTCGCAGTCCCAGAAGATGCTTTTATTAGTCCAATGAGAATTTTCATAGTCGTTGTCTTACCAGCACCATTTCTACCTAGAAGACCATATATTTCACCTTGTTTTACATGAATATTCAAATTATTAATACTCGCTTGATCTCCATACATTTTTGTCAGATCATTCGTTTCAATTATATATTTTGACAATTTGAAGTCCCCCTTCCGATAGTAATACTATACTACGGTAACCTTGCAATAACCTTGCAAATAACTAGTTTTATTCTTGAAAAAACAAGACCAAGAAAATATATCTTCTTGGTCTAGAAACATTACGTTCTATTTAATGATATAGTAAATACGGTTTGATTATTTACAACACTATCTACAGTGATTGTTCCATCTATTTTTTGAAGAATATCTCTTACGATTGCTAATCCTAGACCACTGCCTTTTGCGCTTCTTCCTTGATCTACTTTGTAAAGTCGATCAAATACTTTTTGAATGGATGTTTCATCTATCCCTACGCCATTATCCATAATTTTGATCGTAATTTTTGATGCATTGTATCCCAAACTAAGGTGAAAAAAATCAGCTTCACTATGCTCCATGACATTACTAATTAAATTATCGATAACTCGCTTATACATAAACTTATCAACTAATGTGTATAGGCCCTGCTCTGGAAAATCAAAATCAAATTTTATTTTATTTTTTTCAAAAACAGGTACCCAGTCAATTAGCAAGGTTCTGGTCAATTCGACAATTTCAACGTTTTGCATATCCATTGTGTAATCATCGGAGTTAAACTTAAACCACTCAAACAAACGATCAACATATGTCTTCAAAGCATATGCTTTTTTCCTCGAAACTTCTATATACTCTTCTTTCTCAAGACCAGTTACGATACCCAATTGTATTGCATCTAAGTATCCAATCAAGGTAGTTAATGGTGTTCGAATATCATGGGATAGGCTTGTCATTAACTCTTTACTGGAATTTATTTCTTTTTTGAGCTGCTGGACTTGTTGTTCGTAGTCAGCTATCACCGCATTTATTTCGAAAACAACAGGTGAAAACAAGTCTCTTTCAGAAATCAACATCCGCTTAGTACCATGCTCATCTTTCATTTCCTTGATAAAGGAAGTCACTTGTTTTGCTTTGCTTTTGATATACAAGATTAAATAAACGTTAAGCAGTAGACTAATGATGAAAATAAAAAAAATACTTACAGACAAAGCAATCCCTCCTATCAAATGAAGTTCAATATCCTTTAAACTCAGCGGTTACGATTGGCTATAAATCTATAGCCAATTCCTCTTACGGTTTGAATATATTTTGGATTTCTAGGATTTTCTTCGATTTTTTTTCTCAGACGACTGAAGACGGACATAATATTATCATCGTCATAAGCGTAGACATCCTGCCAAACATTTTCATAGATTTGCTGTTTCGTTAAAATAGTGCCTTTGTTCTTTATGAGTAGGGCTAAAATATCAAATTCCTTTACAGTTAATTCGATTAATTTATTCGAAATCTCAACCTCTCTTGATTGCATATCAATACTTAGATCGCCAAAAGAAAATTTAGCGATTGAAGAACTTTTTTGTTCATTCAAGTCCGTATATCTGCGTATTAAAGAGCCGACTCTAGCTAAAAATTCGCTCATTTCAAATGGTTTGGTCATATAATCATCCGCACCAATCTCAAGTCCATTTACTTTACTTAAACTATCATTCTTTGCTGTTAGCATCATAACAGGAACATTGCTTAATTTTCTAAGCTCCTTAAGTATAGTAAAGCCTCCTATTTTGGGCATCATCACATCGAGTATAACCAAATGAAAGTCATCATCATTTTGTAATTTAGCGATCCCATTTTTTCCATTTAACTCATACTCCGCAAAAAAACCAATAGATTCAATACTCTTTTTCAATAGTTCACATAATTCTAAATCATCATCAATAATCAAAATCTTCACTTTGTTCACCTACTTTGCCACATTTCGTTCTAAGTATATCATCTTTTGAAGTTTATATACTCTTCTATTTTATTATTACTTAAATTTCAAGCTTTCAAGTAGATACTTGGGTGATCACGCTCTGTTACGCAAAGGGAGCAAATGATTTTACTACCATTTATGAACAACAGTACCGTAAAAACGGTATGATTCGCTATCCAATTACAGGTTTTTAGGATGTAAATAGGTGAAGCTTGCCAAATCGATTGGACTACATACGTGAATATAAAAAAACTACTGACAACGTCCCTTCTCCCCTACACCTAAAGCCCGATTACTTACGAAAATTCCGGTGGTACGCTATTCTTTGAAATCATTCACTTAGAGTTTATAAGAAGACGGAGATGGAGAAAAATGAAAATCAATTGTCATGGCTTAACGATGCGTTTTGGCAACAAAACAGCCTTAGAAAATGTCAGTTTGGAATTATGTCCAGGTAGTTTGATTGGTCTGATTGGTCCTAATGGAGCGGGAAAAAGCACTTTGATGAATCAGTTGGCAACCTTGAAAAAACCGACTGCTGGAGACATCCTACTTGATGGTGAAAGTATTGTGAAAAAACCAAACTTGATGCGCAAAGTACTCGGCTATCTGCCACAAAGTGTCCCAGTATATCCGAACCTTTCCGCTAGTGAGTTTCTATTTTATATTGCGTCCGCCAAAGGGATCCGCCCGGCAGACGCGAAAAAACAGATTGCGCAGTTGCTGGCCCAGTTCCATTTATCAGATGTCGGCAATCGCCCGTTAGCAGCTTTTTCCGGTGGGATGCGGCAGCGTGTAGGCCTGAGTGCCGCACTTTTAGGTGATCCGCAGATTATCATTGCCGATGAACCCTCCACCGGATTGGATCCAGAAGAAAGAGTCGGGTTGCGTAATCTGCTCAGTGAGCTTAGCAAAGAGCGGATTGTGCTGCTCAGCACCCATATTGTTTCAGATATCGAAGCTGTGGCTGGTCAAATACTCCTATTGCAAAAAGGCCGGCTGGTTTATGATGGTTCGCCGGAAAATTTGTTGCATGCCGCAGAGGGACGGGTCTGGGAATATACTTTGCCTCAGGGCAGCCTGCCGCTTGAAACCGCGGTCATCAGTAGCCTCGTGCAGACCGCAAACGGTATCCGGGTCCGAGAAGTTGCCGACCATGTGACTCAATCAGCAAACGCAGTAACTGCTACTCTAGAAGATGCTTGTCTAGCTGTTTTGAAAGCAGGTGCTTAAGATGAATACCTGGATGATTGCTAAAGCTACCATCAAACAGCGAACCCGCCAGTTTTCTTTTTGGGCCATGGCAGCGGCAGCACTTGTTTCCGCCTTTTTATTGGTTCCAAAAAACCAGGTTGGCGGTCTGCATGTTATGAGTATCGAGCCAGATACCTTTATCCAAGGAGGAAATCCGACTTGGATCCCGATCGCTGCTGCTTTATCATTTGCGATATTTTTACCATTTGCCGGTTTTGCTTATGTTCGAGGCATGGTCCATCTCGATCGCCACACAGGGACGATGGAACTGCTCTTAGCCAGTGGGGTTGGACGATTTCGTTATGTTTTTGGGAAACTGCTAGCGGGGTTTATTTTACTGCTGATATTACTGACAATCGTAATGTGTGGATCACTGTTTACCATGCTATTTCGTTTTCATGGAGAGCTTATTGATCTCTGGACCTTTGTCTCGCCGTTTATCCCGTTGGTTCCCGGTTTGTTGCTGGTCACTGCCTTTTCACTGGTCTTAGAGACCGCCCCAATCTTTCGCAGCAGAAACTCGAATGCACTGGCGACATTCTTATTTATGCTCTTCTTTCTTTTTAGTTTGAGTCATTCAATGAATATGCTGAATGACGGTGTACTCACCCCTAGAATTACCTTTGATTTTACCGGTTTTGCCTTATTAGATCTGGTTGTCGCAGCCGCTGTCTTCACAGCTTCCGGAAAAAGTGATTTCGCCATGACTGTATTTGGGGGCGGTCATTTTTCCTACACCGGTACCCAACAATTATATTTCACCGGTATCCCCAAAGAGGCCGATGTTTTAATCAGCATGACACTAGTTGTTGGCGCAGCTTTGCTGCTGACCATGATTGCGGCCCTGCTATTGGAGAAAAGACCCGTGATCATTAAACAAAAAAAGAAGTTGCAGATCCCTCATCGACCGAGTAAGGCCTCCCCTATCAGCGAATCTTGGCAACCGGTGGCAGAAGGCCGCTTCAGTCTGCTGATCATGACAAAAAATGAGCTACAACGTATCACGGATGATCTGAGTTTCTGGTGGTATCTGGTGGTCTTCGGTTTATGGCTCGCCAGCTGGATCGTTGCCAACGAGATTTCACGAACGATTTTGCTACCGCTTTTGTTTGGTGTGGCGGTTTTGCCTCTGAGTCGCTTAGGCAGTGAAGAGGCGCTGACTGGAATGGACAAATGGCTGCTGACGATTCCCGGTGCGCCTCTTCGCCAGGCTCTTGCTAGTGCAGGCAGTAGTCTGCTGCTGTGTCTGTTCCTGCTCTTTCCGGCATTGATTCGCAGTCTTGCCATAGGATTTCCGGCGGCAATGGTGATTTTCAGTTGGGGCTTAGCCATTCCTATAACTGCTTTACTGTTGGGGAGCTACACGAAAACAGAGCGGTTCTTTCAGCTGTTGTTATTTCTATTTTTATATGTTGCCCTTAACTTTCCTGATTTATTGCTGCCTACTGGCGGTAAAAGCGCCATCGCCGTTACCGTGTTTTACCTCACGTTAGCCGGTACCGCAATTCTGGGAATCAGTGCTCAGAAAACGAAACAAATGTTGTAAAGAAATACTTAGAAGAAACCCAGGTGTAAAACTTACATCTGGGTTTCTTCGTTGAGCAAGAAAATGTATTAGTACAGAATCATCATTTCGTTCCTTAATAGGATGTAGTACAAACCAGTTAGCTTTTTAAACCCACATTCAACACTCTACCTACGCAAAAAAGTCGCAGTATGAACAACATACTGCGACTTTTAGAATCAATGAACAGCTTCACGCTTAAATACAAGATTCAAATCTAGCGTTCCTTTATTTACATACATTTCATAATTGTTATCGTTCAGTGTAAAAAAATATGTCCCACTGTTAGCTGATGATGTACCTATAGTTATTTTGGTATTGTTTTGTTCCAAAGAAGCGGATGATTTGCTCATTTGCAATTTAGTTACAACTTTCCACTTTCTTCTTTGTTAGCAGCTATAGTATCCTTCTCGCCACAAAGTTTAATTGTAGCAGTAGCAACGACTTGGATCTTCCGAACGGAAAATTTTTCTACTTTTTTATTACTCTTATAGAAAGAACACTTCTTTACAGACCAGTACTCAGTACATAAAAATGTTCAAATGAATTGCACATAATCGTTCTAGTGATATCTTTCGACTGCTCATGATCTCAATTCACGTAAACTTGACCCAAAAATTTGTTCGATCGTATCCGGATCATGATGGTCGAAAAATTGACTCTTATTCTTGTCAAGAGTTGAAATCAATCGCATGTCTTCTGCCGATAAGACAAAATCAAATAGCGCAATGTTTTCTTTTTGGCGTTCAGCATGCACTGACTTAGGGATAATAATGATATTGCGCTGTAATAGCCAACGAAGAATGACCTGTCCTGAAGTTTTTCCATATTTTTGACCAATCTGTGATAAGAGATCATTTGTGAAAATACCATTTTTCCCCTCTGCAAAAGGGGCCCAGGCCTCGATCGCTACATCTTCTTTTTGATTCCAGTCAACTTCTTTTTCTCTTTGAAACCAAGGGTTGATTTCTATCTGGTTGACAACTGGCTTAACATTCATCATTAATTCCAAATTCTTCAATTGATTGGGCCAGAAATTTGAAACGCCTAATGATTTTATTTTCCCCTCTTTTTGTGCTTCTTCCATCGCGCGCCAAGCACCAGCGACATCTCCATAGGCTTGATGTAATAAGAACAGATCAATGTAATCAGTCTGCAGCTCATGTAAATCATGATCAATCGCTTGTTTTGCTTTTTCATAGGTGAAATTAGAAACCCATAACTTTGTTGTTAAGAAAATATCCTCACGTTTTGTACTGCTTCGATTTATGGCTTCCCCAACTGCTTGTTGATTATGGTAGGCTTCAGCAGTGTCGATTAAACGATACCCATTTGAGAGTGCCGATTCCACTGTGTTTCTGGCTTCAAGATGATCTGGAATTTGAAAAACGCCAAAACCTACTTGTGGCATCACGTTTCCATCATTTAGTTTTATTGTTGGTATCATCATTTTATTTTTTCTCCTTATTCATTTTTATGGACATCAAATGCTTGCAGCAGCATTTCTTGAACGCCAGGAGCATCAGGGTTGTGCCTTCCTTGTCCGCGATCTAAACCACGAATACCATCCATTTCATCACTAGTTAACTGAAAATCAAATATATCTAGGTTGGATTGCATGCGTTCTTTGCGGACTGACTTTGGAAATATGATCATTCCTTCTTGGTGTTCAAAACGAAGAATCACTTTCCCCACATTTTTATCGTATTTAGCCGCAATGCTTTGTAACAACGGTTCGCTGAATAATTCAGAATTTCCTTGTCCCAGTGGTCCCCATGCTTCCAAAGTCACCTGATTGTCAGCCATCAGTTGTCGTAATTCTTTTTGTTGAAAATAAGGATTATATTCTACTTGATTGACCGAGGGCAGCACATCATCGAATAAACCTTGTTGTTGCCATTTTGTCCAAATTTTAGGCGTCATATTAGAAACACCGATAGAGCGGATTTTTCCTGCTGCTTTTGCTTCAACCATTGCTTTCCATGCTTCTGCCAGCTTTCCATATGGTTGATGCAGCAAATATAAATCAATATACTCCAAACCAAGCTTCGTAAGTGATCTTTCAATGGCCTGTTTTGCATCCACGTAGTCATAATCTTGCAGCCACATTTTCGACGTCACCCAAATTTCATTTCTGGGGATGCCACTGTCCTTAATTGCCTTGCCAACTTCCTCTTCGTTAAAGTAAGCGACGGCTGTGTCAATGTGACGATAACCTACCTCTAAAGCATTCAAAACTGCATCGTATGTCGCACCATCATTTGGAATTTGAAATACCCCAAATCCAATTGCAGGAATCTTGCTTCCATCGTTTAACTGAAATACTGATATACTCTTCATAATTGATACCTTCCTTCCCATATCTATAGAATAATTATAAAGTGAGGGAAAGTACTTGAAAATAAACACTTTCACATGCTAGTATACGTTTGAGTTATACTAGGAGGCGGGAAAATGATTGATTATTATTTATTACTAGAATTAACTGCTTTTGCAAAATATGGTACACTTGCAGCGGCGGCTGCGCATTTAGGGATTTCACAGCCTGCGATTACACGTGGCACCCAAAAACTAGAAGAACAACTAGGTGTCAAATTGTTCACGCGCACACCAAATAAAATCACCTTAACTAAAACCGGTGAATATGCCGTACAAAAAGCCCAACAACTGCTTCATGCAAACCAGAAGTTTGTTGAAGACGTCATCGCCTTTCAACACAACATGGAATCCATAATCGTTGCCTCCATCGCCCCTGGCCCACTTCTTGTTATGAATCAAATAGAAAGAAGGAATGTGACCATTCAACAAGCGCTGATCCAGACAAACAATTTAGCTGAACTTCTCTTAGAACACAAATTCAGCTGTGTCATAACAAATCAACCAATAAACGATCGTCGTATTCATTCGCTTTATCTTGGTCAAGAACATCTATCGGTCAGAATCAATCGTTTTTCAAATTTGGGCGGGCAACAATCGGTTGCTTTTCATGACCTTTCTGGATTAAGCTTTATTGTTCGTGATGATATTGGCATCTGGTCTGACATTATCCAAGAAGAAATACCTGATGCAAAATTTATTTATCAAAGGGAATCAGATTTTACCGAAATAAAAAACTATTCGATCTTTCCGTATTTTGAATCAAATCTTTCGTCCATTAGTTCTACTTGGGATCCAGAAATATCCAATGATCGTGTCCCTGTAAAACTCTCTGATAATAGCGCAACCATGAATTTTTATGCCAATTATTTATCAGAGAATCAAGAAGCGATTGTACCTCTGATCAATTTATGGCAAGATGAATGGAAGAAATTTGATTAGATGACCTATTTATTGTATAAGCTCTTCATTGATTTCAGCAATGAATTTTGCTTCACTAGGTGCCCTGCTTTAAAATTTTAAAAAAAGCTGTTTAGCATAATAAGATATTTAGCTACTTATATAGAATAAAAATATAGAACAAAAACGATTCATCGTCTTTGTTCTATATAAGGTAAATATAGTTTGGTTAACTTTAAGTTAATTACAAATTTGTAAATTACTATATAGTTAACTTTATAATTTTTAATTGTGTTAACTAACAGTTAACGATAAAATGAAATAGAAAACGAGGTGTTAACATGAACTTTGGCTATCGATTAAAAGAGTTGAGGTTATCTAAAAATCTAACTCAGCAAGACTTAGGGAATATCATACACGTTTCAAAAGTTTCTATATCTGGATATGAACGCGGAGAAAGAAGCCCTGATACAGAAACACTTACTGCTATAGCTGATTATTTTAAAGTTAGCACTGACTACCTACTAGGCAGAGAAAATAACAAACTAGAATCTGGAAAGTCAACAAAAGTTGATACGATTGCAGCACATATAGATGATGATATTACCGATCAACAAATGGGAGAGATTTTAAATTTTATTGCATTTGTTACTAATCGCAATCATACGAAGTAATTGTTCGATTGAATGATATGATTAATTTCAATCTGGATCATGAATGATTCAAATGAAAATGGAAGCAAGAATGCCATACTAGATTTATGGGGGTAACTTTAGCAGGTACACTCTGCACATGATCAATTGCTTTAAAGAAGGCTGTAGAACTTTTTTAATTTGTACGTCTCAATTTCGGAAGAAGCAAGAAACTTTCAAAGACGTTATTCGGTGTCATGCTCGAAGATTCACAGGTGTTGTAAAAATAGAAAACAATTACACTCTCCCATTTCTAATAGATGGGACTGTAGTAGTTTTAAAATCATAATTAATTTTTAGGAGATGGGAAAATGGCAAAGAAAGTTATGGGTACAGACGGTAAATATTATAAAGTGAAAAAACCTTTCTATAAACGGGTTTGGTTTTGGATCGTAGTAGTAATACTAGTAGCTGGTATTGGCGGTGTATTAGGCGGTGGAGACGTCAACAAAAATGGCGGAACTAAAGTCGAAGCGGATGGAACAACATCTGAATCACAAAAAGATTCTGTGGAATCATCATCTAGCGTAGAAGAAATTAGTTTTTATAGTGTGGGTGACACAGTTAAAGTTGGTGACGCAGAATATACCCTAACAGGAGTTGAACTAACTGACGAACGGAATCAATTCGATGAAACTAATCCAGCTGAAGTTGTTAAAATTTCTTATACGGTAAAAAATAATTCTGATTCTGATCTACCCGTTGGTGCTGATGTAGACGTTTATGGCTCTGATGACAAAAAAGCAGAAAGCTATCCAAATGAAAATACAATGGGATCTGTGGCGCCAGGCAAACAAATGGATTGTGTCCAACATTTCGGAATTAACGGTACTGGGGAAATTGAAATACATTTTGCTCCCCTTATCTCATTCGAAGATGCTGCTATTTACAAAGCAACTATTTAAACAAAGTCAAGCCTTCGGGCTTTTCTTTTTACGATTGCAAGAACATACGTTTGTATATTTTGCGTATTTTTATGTACAATACAACTTGTAGGAGGCTTTAATATTAACGGACCTGTAATGAAAATCTTAGGATGATTTCGAACCTATATAAAGATGGAGGAAAAGTTGATATTAAGGATATGAGTGTTTCTGATTACTTTGACTATTGGATGGAAAACTATGTAGAAAAGAAATTAAAATACAACACGCAGAAAAATTATCAGAATGTGGTCAACAAATACATAAAACCAGAAATCGGCAAATATTATCTGAATTCTATTGGACCAGCAAGATTACAAGAATTGGTAAATAAATTACCAAATGGGTTTAGCACCCCACTATCTAAACATTCAGTTGAAATTATCTTTACTGTCTTAAAGGGTGTATTTAAAAGAGCTGTTTATCCTTGGCAAGCAATCAATAGCAATCCAATGATCTATGTAGAAATGCCGGCTTTTGAAAACAAGCCTAAGCAAAATCGTGACGATATGAAAATAATCAGCATGGAACAATATCAAGCTATTCTAGATATAAATCCCCCTTCTAGCCCCTTTCATCTACCATTAATGATAGGGTTTCATACTGGATTACGCCGTGGTGAGGTTTGCGGTCTCCAATGGTCCGACATTTCATTTGAGGATCAAACAGTAACTGTGGAACGAATCATGCTTCAAGATAAGCATGGCATACAGTTAGGAACACCAAAAACACAATCTAGTTTTCGAACAATAGCAATAGATTCCATATTGCTGCAAGAATTAAAAAAAGTTCGCAAGCGCCAGTCCGAAAACAAACTACGTCATGGTAAATACTATTATGACACTCAATTCGTTTGCACTAAAGAAAACGGCGAACCAGTCACACCAAATTCAATCAAATGGCATAGCGGAAAAGTCAAAAAAGAATTAGGATTCGATTTCAACTTTCATTCCCTTAGACACACACATGCCACTATGCTTTTGGAGGATGGTGTAAAGCCTAAAATTGTACAAGAAAGACTTGGCCATTCCAGAATTTCTACTACAATGGATAAGTATGTCCATGTAACGAAAAAAATGCGGACAGAAGCTGTCGATATATTCGCCCAAAGATTAAAAAGATCATCAAATTAAAATTTATTTTCATGAAAAATGTCGCCCTAAAATAAATTAGGACGACAAACGGGCGAATAAATTATGAAAATTATATTTTTGTATCAAAAATTTTCAAACAAACCCTTGCTACTTCTTAGGTTCATCCTCATCCATTTTCAGAACGGCCATGAAGGCTTCCTGCGGTACTTCGACAGAACCGATCTGTTTCATCCGCTTCTTCCCTTCTTTTTGTTTCTCTAACAACTTGCGTTTACGAGAAACATCCCCGCCGTAACACTTCGCCAATACGTTTTTACGTAATGCTTTGATATCGGAACGGGCCACGATTTTTTGGCCGATTGCTGCTTGGATCGGCACTTCAAATTGTTGACGCGGAATCAGTTTTTTCAATTTTTCAACGATGGCTTTGCCACGTTCATAGGCAAAGTCGCGATGGACGATAAAGCTCAACGCATCGACTTTCTCAGCATTCAACATAATGTCCATTTTGACTAATTTGCTGACGCGATAACCAGACATTTCATAATCTAGTGAAGCATAGCCTTTGGTGCTGGATTTCAGTTTGTCAAAGAAATCAAAGACGATTTCTGACAATGGGATATTATAGACTACATTCACACGATAATCATCTAGATAATCCATGGTCACAAAGTCCCCACGCTTACGTTGTGACAACTCCATAACAGCCCCGACATAATCATTTGGCACCATGATTTGTGCTTTGACAAATGGTTCTTCAACATTATCTACAGTGCCAGCTTCAGGAAAGTCTGCTGGATTATCGACAGTCACAACGGAGCCATCGGTTTTATTGACATGATAGATTACAGATGGTGCGGTCGTGATCAATTCAAGGTTGAATTCACGCTCCAAGCGTTCTTGCACAACGTCCATATGCAGCAAACCTAAGAAACCGCAACGGAACCCAAATCCCAAAGCTTGAGAGGTTTCTGGCTCAAATTGTAAAGCCGCATCGTTCAATTGCAATTTTTCCAATGCTTCTCGCAAATCATTGTAACGAGACGTGTCGATTGGATACAATCCGCAATAGACCATTGGATTCATTTGGCGGTAGCCTTCTAATGCTTCATCTGCTGGATGATTGGCCAAAGTGACAGTATCCCCCACTTGGGTGTCTTTAACAGTCTTGATCGCTGCGGTGATGTAACCTACATCCCCCACCATCAATGCTTCTCTTTGGATTGCTTTTGGTGAGAAGACACCCACTTCTGTCACATCGAAGGTTTTGCCGTTGCTCATCATTTGGATTTTGTCACCAGGTTTGACCATTCCTTCCATGATGCGGACATTTAGCACAACACCACGGTAGGAGTCATAGACGGAATCAAAAATCAATGCTTTCAGCGGTGCTTCAATATCTCCTTGAGGTGCCGGTACATATTCAACGATTTGTTCTAAAATATCTTCGATCCCGATTCCTGCTTTGGCACTGGCCAAGACCGCTTCGCTGGCGTCGATCCCGATCACATCTTCAATCTCTTTTCGGACGCGCTCAGGGTCAGCTGCAGGTAAATCGATTTTGTTGATGACTGGTAAGATTTCCAAGTCATTGTCCAATGCCAAGTATACGTTAGCCAATGTTTGTGCTTCGATTCCTTGCGCAGCATCAACTACAAGAACTGCACCCTCACAAGCTGCCAAACTACGAGATACTTCGTAGGTAAAATCGACGTGCCCAGGGGTGTCGATCAAGTGAAATATATACGTTTCACCATCTTTGGCTGTATAATTCAATTCCACTGCATTCAACTTGATAGTGATTCCGCGTTCTCTTTCCAAATCCATTGAATCCAGCAGTTGATGCTGCATTTCACGAGAACTTACAGTATGGGTTTGTTCTAAGATACGGTCCGCTAATGTCGATTTCCCATGGTCAATATGGGCGATAATGGAGAAATTACGAATTTTCTCCTGTCGTTTTTTCATTTCTTCTATGTTCATGGATACGTTCCTCATTTCTTTTAGTCAGCTTTTCTATTATACCAACGAAATGATAATAGTGAAAGTATTTTTCTTAACCGTTATTCAAACATATTTGTTCAGGTTTTGCTATACTAAAGCTAGTAAAAATAATTGGAGTTGAAACAATGGATAATACTTTTCATGAGAAATTTCATATTCGACCTGTGGAAGAGAAAGATGTCGACCAGTTTAACGAATTACTCAGCTATGTTTTCCAAATCACTGAATCAGATATTGAAGAAAGCGGATATGAAAACAAGCGAGAAATGATCAAATCAAAACGACCGATTTTAGAACTCTCTAAAGTTTTTGGATGGTTCAACGAGGACCAGTTGATTTCGCAAATTGCGGTTTACCCTTGTGAGGTCAATATTCATGGCACCTTGATGAAAATGGGCGGTGTAACGGGTGTTGGCACTTATCCTGAATATGCTGGCCATGGACTGATGAAAGATTTGATCAAGTTGGCACTGGAAACGATGCGCGCAGACAAACAATGGATTTCTTATCTGTATCCTTACAATGTGCCCTACTATCGCCGTAAAGGGTGGGAAATCATGTCAGATAAGCTGTCCTTTAAGATTCGGGATACCCAGCTGCCCAAAACCAAAGAAGTGCCAGGTATCGTGGAGAGAAAAGATGTCGATGATCCAGATGTTTATACAGTCTACAACCAATTTTCTCGTGACAATCATGGCGCCTTGCAACGCACAGCCTTCCATTGGGAAGAATACTGGCGCTATGAAAATGAAGACCAGCGAACTGCAGCGATTTATTACAACGAAAGCGGCCACCCTACCGGCGTGCTCTTTTATTGGGTAGCAGAAGAAGTATTTCATGTCAGAGAAATGTTTTATCTGAACCAAGAAGCCCGAAATGGTTTGTGGAACTTCATCACAGCCCACTTTTCAATGGTCTACTGGGTCAAAGGCGATATTTACACCAACCAACCCTTGTCCTTTTACTTAGATGACAGCCAAATCAAAGAAACCCTCGAGCCTTATTATATGGCGAGAATCGTTGATGTGACAGAATTTTTGAGAAACTTCCCATTCAAAGCTTTTTCAGGGGCTTTCCATTTCGTGGTGTCCGACCCAGTTGCTGAATGGAACAATGGCATTTTTGGTGTCAGTTGCCAAGACGATAAGGTTCAGGTGACGAAGGAAGCAATTGGCAAAGCGGTCCAATTAGATATTCAGACCCTCACTTGCCTTTTGATGAATTATCGTCGTCCAGCCTATCTAGAAAGAGTGGAACGCTTACGCACTGATAAAGAAACATTGCGCTTGTTAGAGACGATCATTCCGGATATGGAAGCTTACTTTAGTGATTATTTCTGATTTCCATACATGTCTCTCAGTTGACCATCACAACAGAATCTATCAATACTAGGAGTGTTTTTTTATGAATATTTATTTTGCAGCCCCATTATTTGCAGCCAGTGATTTACAGTACAATGCGACATTAGTAGAAAAAATCCGCCAACAATATCCGGAAGTTACCATTTATCTTCCCCAAGAAAATGTGGCCATCAATGATAAAAGTGCTTATGCTGACAGCAAAATGATTGCTCTAGCCGATACCGAAAAAGTCTTGACCAGCGATTTGATGATTGCTTGTTTAGATGGGTTGACCATTGATGCCGGTGTCGCTTCAGAAATTGGTGTGGCGTATGCCAAAGGAATTCCTATCATTGGTCTTTATACCGATAGTCGCCAACAAGGTGCCGACAATCAGCAAAAACTGAACGCCTTGCAAACGGTAGCCGAAAATCAATTTCATTATGTCAATTTATATACTGTTGGACTGATCAAATTAAATGGCGAGATTTTCTCTTCAGAATCAGCCTTACTTGAAGGATTAGCGGCCTTCTTTCAGGAGGACAAATAAATGAACGGAAATTATCAACGCATTCAACGAATATTTACGGTTTTTGGTTTTTTGGTCTTGGCATACTCCGTGTGGGAATTTTTCCGCGGTGTTTATCCGCAAAGCCAAGGATTGATGTTTATTGTTCAAGCAATCATGGGTATTCTTTTGATTTTTGTACCAACATACAGCAAAAAATTACTCAAGATTCAATTACCGAATGCAACAGTCTACTTTTACTGGTTTTTCTTATTGATCTCAGTCTTTATGGGAACGATCTTACACTTGATCGAAATCGTGTCCTTCTGGGATAAAATCTTGCATGCTGTCAGTCCGATGGTTCTAACAGCAGTCGGATACGGATTGATTTGTATGCTCCTAAAAGAAACGCCTGTCACAAAGGTTTCTCCTTGGCTTTTCTTGCTAATGGGCTTTGCCTTTGCTGGTCTTTGCGGCGTCTTCTGGGAATTTTGGGAATTTATCTGTGATTCGATCGGCGGCATGAATTTGCAGCGTTATGCGACGCTTGATGGGACGCTCTTTGTAGGTCGTGAAGCATTGATGGATACAATGGGTGATTTATTCATCAACACGATCGGCGCAGCAGTAATGGGTGTGATCGCCTTTTTTCAAGGGCGAGGCAAACCGGCATATTTTGAAAGTTATCGTATTAAAAAGATTACCAAATCATGAGCCTAAAGTATGTTTCTAATCTTTTATTAGAGACATACTTTTTTCACGTCAATTGATGGCACAAGCACTGATATACAGTTTTTAAAAAGTTTTTTATTTCACGAACAAGATCATCTCTGCTATAATAAATATGAATAAATGACGATAGGTCAGTAAGGAGATGCGTATGATTCTGTCTGTATTTTTCATTTTGTGTTGTTTGATTTTCTCATCCATCACCTATGCATTTTCTAAAGATGCGAATAAATTCGTTCAACCAATATCGATCAAGATTATTTTCATTGCGTCAGCTATTATTGCGGTTTGGACAATGTTGTTTTCAGTGGTAGCGTTGGTGGCATGGATCGTATAAAAAAAGCATTCCTGCATGTTTCGAGTCTGTACTCGATCCTTGTGCAAGAATGCTTTTTTTTAAAATAATTTGAGTTCTGACAAAGGCCAATAGCGTAATAGGACTTTGCCTTCCATTTGGTCATCTGTCACAACGCCAAAACTGCGACTATCACGAGAAATCAAACGATTGTCTCCCATCACAAAATAACTGCCATCAGGTACTGTGATCGAGAAGTCCTCCGTAAATTGGGTCGCACTAGCTGCGATTTCTTGGAACATCTCCCGATAGCTATATTCCTCTTGCAGTTTGTCATCGGCAAACTTTTCTTTAAAATCATCTAAGTAAGATTCTGCATAGACTTCACCGTTGATGGTCAACACATCATCTTTCATTTCTACCGTATCACCTGGTAAACCAATGAGGCGCTTGACAGCAATTTTGCTGGTATCATCTGGTTCGACACATATCACGATATCCTGACGATCGTAGGTCGTCACTTTGGTTGCGATCAAACGCTGTTTATCCGCTAAAGTCGGATCCATAGAATGTCCACTGACTTTGACTGGTGTTAACACAAACAAGCGCAAGAGAACAACTACGATGATAAAGAAAATCAGAAACCAATTTTCCTTTAAGATTCTTCCCATATTGAATGTATGCTCCTTTACTTTCTTCAATGGCAGATTGCGTAAAAGCGCATATCATCAACCAATGATTCTATTCTTTTATCTTACGTAACTTTCGACTTTAGAGCAAGAGAAAACACCAAATTTAAACAATCTGATATTTTTTGTGACAATTTTGTTCCCTATTGTTGATTCACATTGGATTCACGGCTTAAAAAAGCAAAGACATTTTGGTTATTTAAGGTGCCAATCGCTTGATCATTGTCGATAATGGTCAACGCTGCTGATTTGGCAAATAATGGATAAGTATTATTCAACATGGTATCTGCATTGACTGTTTCAAGGGTTTGATCGATTTCTTGACTATAATACCCCATCTCAACCAAATCGGCTACTTTCACTAATTTAGCTTCATCGTCTCCAGTTTCTTCAAAAAATGTTTTAACAAACTGTGTTTTCGGTTGAGCAATAATGACTTCTGGTGTATCACACTGAACGATTTTTCCTTTGTTCATCACAGCGATCCTTGATCCTAACTTGATGGCTTCTTTCATATTGTGCGTCACAAAAACAATGGTTGTACCTAATTCTTGATGCAAAGCCAAAACGAGTTCCTGTAAGGCATTTCTAGAAATTGGATCTAACGCACTGAATGGTTCATCCATAAGAATGACTTCTGGATTGGCAGCTAGTGCGCGCAGAATACCGATTCTCTGTTGTTCCCCGCCAGACAATGCTTTCGGAAGACGGTGACGATACTGCTCAGGATCTAGCTGAACTTGTTTCAGTAACCGATCAACGGCTTCACTACGGTCTTTCTTAGACCACCCCAACATTTCAGGGATGACTTCTATGTTCTGTTTGACATCCATAGTCGGAAATAACGCGATTTGTTGCAATACATACCCCATTTGCCAACGCATTTTTTGTATATTGTAATCTTTGATGCGTTTTTCTTTAAAATAAATATCACCTTCAGTTGGCTCTGACAATGCATTGATCATTTTTAACGTCGTTGTTTTACCGCTGCCTGATGGACCGACGAGGACAAATATTTCACCTTTTTGGATGGTCAAATCAAGATTGTCGATGACAGTTTTTCCATCAAATGCTTTACTGACTTGTTTAAATTCAATAATTGAGGTCATTATTCACCCTCCTTAAGTAACCCTTGGTCAAGTAAAAATGTTTTGGCCACTTCTGCCGGCTGCTTGCCTTCAACGTTTACTTGATAATTCATTTCGCTCATTTGTTCTTCGGTGATTTTCCCTGCTAATTTTTCCAAAGCTGTCACCACTTCCGGATGTTCTTTTGCGAAGGCTGCTTTCATCAAAGGTGCGCCTTGGTATGGCGGAAATAAGTGTTGGTCATCTTCTAATATCACCAATCCATACTGCTGCAACTCACTATCAGTTGAATACGCATCTAATAGATTGATATCACCGTTGTTGATGGCTTGATACCGTAAGGCAGGCTCCATACTTTGCACGCTCGGGAAATCTAATCCGTATTTGTCTTGGATACCCGCATAGCCATCCGTACGGTCAATAAATTCTAAAGTAAACCCTGCTTTGACCTGACGCTCGATTTTTTTCAAATCAGAGATGGTTGTTAATTCATGTTCTTTTGCAAACTCTTTTTTCACTGCCAATGCATAGGTGTTTTGATAGGCCATTGGTTTTAATAAGGTCATGTCAAATTGTTCGTTTAATAAAGTCACGGCCTCTTGGTATGTCTGATCAGAGTCAAGGCTTTGGCTATCGACATCATCAGGTACCTCAACCAAACTTTCTAAAACCGTACCGGTGAATTCTGGGTAAATATCGACTTGATCATTGTCTAAAGCGCTGAATAGAAAGCTGGTTTTTCCAAAATTCGGTTCCAGCTCAACCTGGACATCCGGATTTTCTTGTTCAATCATCTCTTTATACATATTGATCAAAATATCCGGTTCGGAACCCAGTTTTCCAGCGATCCGAATCGTATTGGGCGCAAAAATACCGCTTTGTGAAAAAGAAATGCCGCCAATCACGAAAATCAAGGCTGCCAATGTAATGATCGTATAACGAGGTTTTAAGTGTTGTAGGTATCGAATCAAGGTACTAAAGATGATCGCCAATAGCGCTGAGCTGATTGCCCCAATCAAAGTCAACGCTGGCGCGTTCCGATCGATCCCCAGCAAGATAAAAGAACCCAACCCGCCTGCGCCGATCAATGCTGCCAATGTGGCAGTCCCGATGATCAAAACCAAAGCAGTCCGGATACCGGAAATAATTACAGGTAACGCAATTGGTAATTCCACTTTGATCAAACGACGCATTCGGGACATACCAAAGGCCACGGCTGCTTCTTCTATGGAAGGATCAATCTCTGAAAGGCCAATATACGTGTTCTGAAAAATTGGCAACAATGCATAAATCACTAATGCGATCAATGCTGGCGGTGTGCCGATACCGACAAAAGGAATCAGTAATCCTAACAAAGCCAATGACGGGATCGTTTGCAGCACACTAGTGATTTGCAGTCCGACTTCGGCTGCTCGTTTATGATTCACGAGCCAAATGGCCAGCGGAACAGCGATGATGATTGCAATCAATAATGCCATGATGGATAAGGTCAAATGCTCAAAGACCGCTGTTACCAGTTCTCCTTTTCGTTCATTTAATGTATCAAAAAAAGTATTCATCATTTCATCCTTTCTCGTGCCATACCCTCAGTATAAACGAAGGGTGCATTTCCTGCCAAAATCAAGACTTAAAAAAAGAGAGTTGCCTGGTAATGGCAACTCTCAAATAAAAGTTTCATCAATCAATAATTGGTTTGTTTTCAAAAACCAACTGGTCATTCAATAATTCGATCGTGACTTCAGTTTTTGGTAATACTCTGCCAGAAACGATTTCTTTGGCAAGCGGTGTTTCAACTTCTTTCGTGATGAATCGGCGTAAAGGCCGCGCACCGTATGCCGGTTCATATGAATTTTCAGCAATCCATTTTTTGGCATCTTCAGTAATGGTTAATCGAATATCTTGTGCTTCCAAGCGATGTGACAATTGGGCAATGATCTTGTCTACAATACCGGTCACATTAGCCAAACTTAATGGCGTAAACAAGATCGTATCATCGATCCGGTTCAAAAATTCAGGTTTAAAGTGGCCCCGAAGCAAGCCTCGAACCCCTTCAGCGATTTCTTCAGGAATCGTCCCTTCACTTGTCACACCGTCTAACAAGAGTTGAGAACCAATATTGCTGGTCATGATCAGAACAGTATTTTTGAAATCGACCACTCGGCCCTTCGAATCAGTCAAACGACCATCATCTAACACTTGCAACAAAAGATTGAAGACATCCGGATGGGCTTTTTCGATTTCGTCCAATAAAACGATGGTATAGGGATTTCTCCGTACAGCTTCCGTCAGTTGACCGCCCTCTTCGTAGCCAACATATCCTGGAGGCGCCCCTACCAAACGTGAGACCGCATGTTTTTCCATATACTCACTCATATCGATCCTAACCATATGCTCTTCTGAATCAAAGAGATTTACTGCCAAAGCTTTCGCAAGTTCAGTTTTTCCGACACCAGTAGGACCCAAGAAGAGGAAAGAGCCCAATGGACGATTTGGATCTTGGAGACCGGCACGAGAACGTAAAACTGCATCGCTGACAGCATCAACAGCTTCATCTTGGCCAATCACCCGTTGATGTAAGGTTTCGTTCAACTTCAACAATTTTTCTCTTTCGCCTTCAACAAGTTTTGTCACAGGAATGCCGGTCAAACGTCCGACCACCATCGCAATTTCATTCTCTGTCACGGATTCTTGGACCATGCGAATACCGTCGGCAGCATTTTTCTCTTCTAGTGCTGCCAATTCTTTTTCTAGTTGAGGAATGGTCCCATGTCTCAATACAGCAGCCCGTTCAAGATCATAATTATTTTCGGCATCTTCCAATTCATGTTTGGCTTTATCGATTTCTGCTCGTTTGTTCGATACAGCATTGACTTCTTCTTTTTCTGTCTCCCATTGCATTTTCATGGTATTGACTTCTTCACGCAATTCAGCCAATTCAGCTTGGAGGATCGTGAGACGTTTTTTAGATGCGTCGTCAGATTCTTTCTTCAATGCAGCTTCTTCGATTTCTAATTGCATCAAACGTCGAGTCACTTGATCTAATTCAGTCGGCATTGAGTTCATTTCGACGCGAATCGTTGCACTGGCTTCATCCACTAAATCAATCGCTTTATCTGGCAAAAAGCGATCGGTGATATAGCGGTCAGACAAGGTTGCTGCTGCGACTAATGCATTATCATGGATATTGACCCCATGGTGAATCTCAAAGCGTTCTTTTAACCCCCGCAAAATTGAAATTGTGTCTTCAACTGTCGGTTCTTTGACCAATACTTTTTGAAACCGCCGTTCTAGCGCTTTGTCTTTTTCCATGTATTGACGATATTCATCCAATGTAGTAGCGCCAATCGTATGCAATTCACCACGCGCCAGCATTGGTTTCAATAAGTTGCCTGCATCCATACTGCCCTCGGTTTTACCCGCTCCGACGATGTTATGGATCTCATCGATAAAAAGAATGATACGCCCATCGGCTTTTTTGACTTCTTGTAAAACAGCTTTTAACCGTTCTTCAAATTCTCCACGGAATTTTGCGCCAGCAATCAAGGCACCCATATCCAATGAGAAGATCGTTTTGTCTTTCAAGTTTTCTGGCACATCTTTTCGCACGATCCGTTGGGCAAGACCTTCTACGATCGCAGTTTTACCAACACCAGGTTCACCTATCAAAACAGGATTATTCTTGGTTTTTCTTGACAGAATACGAATCACATCTCTGATTTCTTCATCTCGACCGATGATAGGATCCATTTTTCCGCTGCGGACTTGCTGTACTAGATCGACGCCATATTTTTCTAGGGCTTTATATTGTTCTTCTTGATTTTGTGAGGTCACATGATCCCCTCCTCTTAATTGTTCAATGGTTTGTTTCAACCCTTTTTCTGATATCCCTTGCTTTTTTAGATAGACAGTCAACGGATGATTCTTCAACTTCATAAGTGCCAACAATACGATTTCTGTTGACAGGTATTCATCTTGAAACTGATTCTTTAATTGATCCGCTTCAGAAAGTAAGTGAAATAGATTTTGGCTCATCGACTGACCATAGCGAATATTGCTGCCTTCAACTGAAGGTAGTTCATCTAATAGTCGATCTACTTCTGCTTCTAAAGCAGGTACATCTACCCCTGCATCGGTATAAAAATTGCGACCAAACTGATTGGCTTGCAAGAAAATTTTCCATAAATGGGCAATATCAATTTCTTGATGATGCCGTGTCATCGCCACTTGTTGTGCTTCAGCTATGGCACTTTGTAAGGTTGTTGTCATTTTTTCTGGGTTCATCAAAATCCCTCCCATGTCATTCTTTAGACAAAGATGTTTGAAATAACACGTTTGTCTACTCTATTAGTATACAACTTTGGTCAGATATGGTCAAAATATTCCACTTGATTTAAAGATATTTTTTTATTATTTTTTTCATGAAAATTGACAGAAAGCAAATCGGAGTGTTATGCTAAGTGCTGATTGATTTTTAATAGTCAAAGAATGAGCTGATATGGCGGTATTTACCCCATACGCAATGTTCAAGCTGTTAACGAATGATGTTTTCGGCTTTTTTATATGGAGGAAATTATGTTAACTTTAACGAATATTACCCAGCAATTTGGGGACAAATTGCTTTATGAAGATGTATCTGTTCAAATCAACCGTGGGGAAAAAGTAGGTTTGATTGGACGAAACGGGGCCGGAAAAAGTACTTTGATCAAAATAATTACAGGTGAGATTTTACCAGATGATGGTTTTGTCAATTTTCCTAAAAACCTCAAAATGGGCTATCTTGATCAGTATGTCAATGTGGATGAATCCCAAACGATCCGTGATTTTTTGCGCTCGGCATTTGCCGCTGATTTTGCCAAAGAGCAACAAATTGCTGATTTATATGTGACCTATAGTGAATCTTATGATGACAAGATTTTGGAAAAAGCCGGTGAACTGCAAAACCAATTGGATCAAGGAAATTTTTATCAAATGGATACTTTGATCGATGATCTGGCTGAAGGCCTGGGTATTGCGGTTTTAGGCATGGATACCCCATTGGTTTCCTTAAGTGGTGGTCAACGGTCTAAATTGATTTTGGCTAAAATGCTCTTAGAAAAACCGGATATGCTTATTTTGGACGAACCAACCAACCATTTAGATGATGAGCATATCAAATGGCTGGTTGACTTTCTGCAAAATTTCACTGGAACCTATTTAGTTGTATCTCATGATCGTCACTTCTTGAATCAAATCACTACCCATATCATAGATATCGAATTTGGCAAGCTATCTAAATATACCGGTAACTTAGACAAAGCCTTAAAATTAAAAACGCTGCAAAATGAAAGCTATATGAAACAATATGAAGCGCAACAAGAACATATCAAAAAGACTGAAAGTTATATTCGCAAGTATAAAGCGGGTTCTCGCTCAACGATGGCGAAAAGCCGAGAAAAGCAATTGGCAAAAGTTGAACGCTTAACACCGCCGCAAGATGTCCCTAAACCTCATCTAGGATTTGATATGGCACCGATCGTTACGACATTGGCACTTGAAACCACCAATTTGGTGATTGGCTATGACCAGAAACCATTGTTGACACCGATCAATCTGACCATTCGCTATGGTGAAAAGATCGCCATCCGCGGTTTTAACGGAATCGGTAAATCAACGTTGATCAAAACAATTTTAGGATTGATTCCAGCTATCGAAGGCAATGTTTCTTATCCGCAACACACCAAGTTCAATTACTTTTCCCAAGATCTTGAATGGGATTATCCATTGCAAACACCCTTGCAATACTTGGAAGATTTATTTCCCAAAGCGACCAATAAGGAATTGCGTCGGCAATTATCACGCGCTGGTTTACCCAGTCAATTGGCGCAAGAAGCACTGAAGCTGCTAAGCGGTGGTGAACAAACCAAAGTCAAACTGGCTGAGATGATGCTGATCAAGAGTAACTTCTTGATTTTGGATGAACCGACCAACCATATCGATCAAGATACCAAGAATAATTTACAAGAGACTTTAGCTGCATATCCAGGTACTGTTTTGGTGGTTTCCCATGAAGCGGAGTTTTATGAAAATTTTGTTGATCGAATCGTTGATTTGAAAGAGTGATAGCAATAAAGAAAATCAAATTCGCACCATTTTCTGTATATAAAAAAGCCATTCCTAGTCAGGAATGGCTTTTTTTAATCAACTTTTACTTTTTCACTTTTTAATTCTGTCAATTCAGCTTGAATATCTTTACGCTTTTGAACCATCACATAGCAAAAGCCAATCACAAAAGGCCAAATAAATGTTGCAAAACGATATAACAGCATAGAAGATGCGGCATCAACCGTACCAACTAATGGACCAAATAAAAACATATAGACAAATTCAAACGAACCGATACCAGCTGGTGTTGGGATCACCCCAGACAACACCACCGTAAAGCTGATAAACGAGAATGTCAATAAAAAGTCAATATCCGGATGATTATTGACCAAAATCACATAAGGAATCACATACCACGGCACCATCTTCAACATATTCCAGACGTAGATCCGCAAGAACGCTGTTCGGTCTTGAAGAATCGAATTGACTGTCTCCCGCAAAGAATAGATTTGCATATTGCATTTATCAATGATCTTTCTAAGCGCTTGACGTTTGAAGAGTTTATGGCTGATTGCCACAAACAAGACCTGCACGTTGATACTGACCGATAAAGCCAGTAAAACTGCAATAATCAAAAACACCAAGATGATCCCTGCCAAAATCAACCAAATCAAATTTGGCGCGTGACCATAAAAAAGTGAGAATTGAATGATCAACCCGGCGATGGCATACGTCAAAATAGCGAATTTGTACATCACCATGTGCAATGTCGTAACCCCCACACCTTGTGACAGCTGCAAGCCGCTTTTACGATAAAAGTTGACTTCCGAAATCAGCGTACCCGCCCCAAATGTGATGATTCGATAAAAACCGCTATAGCAAACAGCAAAGAAACCATCTTTCGTAGAGAATTTAGGTTGAAAGTTCCCTGCGATTTCTTTGACAGTTCGCCCTTCGATCCATAAATACAATGTCCCTAATACCATAACCATCAAAACAACCAACCCGCTGGTATTTTTGATTTCTGCTAAGATATCCATCATTGAACTGCGAATAAAGAAATACATGACGCCTAAAATAGTCATCAATAATAACAAGTTTAATCCAAATTTTATTTTCGCTTTCATCTTAACTCCTTGTTTTGTTGCAGCGTACTAGGCAAAGAAAATAATCAATAACAACGCAACCAATAGACCCAAAATAAAGACGATCGTGAACTTCTTTTTTTGGGTTTTATGGTGAAATATCCGTTGTGCGATCAACCCGCCGAAGCCGCCGCCGATCAATCCCATAAAAAGCAGATTCATTTCTGGTACCCGCCATCTTTTTTTCACCGCTTGATGTTTATCATACCCCATTAAGCAAAAAAGATAAAGGTTGGCTGCCAGTAAATAGAACCATAAAGGATTATAAAGCCATGCATCCATTTGTTTTCCTCCACATCAACAATTATTCCATTACTTACTTTCTGTCTTGTCTTCCGGCACGCGCATTGTCAGACCATGTTTGATAACTTTCATCTGAATCGGCAGATCATCGGTTGGATCTCCATCTGTTCTGGTTTGGACTTTTTTTTCTTTGGCACGAATTGTCAACTCTGATGCCGTAAAATAATCCACACCAGGGACTTTCGCAATTCGGCCGCGAATGATACGTGGTAAGAAAACAATAAATTCCAAGATATTCAATTTGGGCAGCAGGATGATATGAAACGCACCATCATCAGGTCGAGCCGATTCATCAAAGTTGGTAAATCCGCCAGCTGAATTTGACATAATCACCGTTAGCAGTTGTGCTTTGCCTTGCCATTTTCGCTTTTCAGATACGAGTTCTAACTTGTACTGTTTCTTTTTGAAGAGATAATGGAAGAAACGTTTCATGAAGGCCAATGGTCCATATTGTTGTTTTTCTTCTTGTGAAGTAGCAGCCGCAGTATCCGCCAATAGACCAATCGTCATCGTTGAGATCATCACTTGATCATTGACCATTCCATAGTCGATTGCACGATCCGTCCCATTCAAAATAGTCTCAAATGCTTCTTCTGGTTTGATAGAAATACCTAGCATTCTGGCAAAATTATTCACTGTTCCACCTGGGATGATGCCTATTTTCAAATCAGGCAGTTGTTCCTTGAAGGTTTGGATGCCATGATGGATCGTGCCATCGCCGCCAATGATCACGATCGTATCCACTTGATTTTTTTTTGCTGCCTGACGTACTTCTTCAGGGTCAATATCTGGATTTGAAGGCTGGAGAACAACCTTAGATGATGGTTGATGCGCTGTGACATACTCTTGAAATTTTTCAGCCGTCTCTTTGGCTTCACTTTTTCCAGCTGTATCATTATATAAAACAATGATATTCATATTATCCACTTCCTAAAAATGGCTAGGCCCTGCGCATCATGCGTCAAGAATGCCCAGCCATAAAATTTGATCACTGTGTATTCAAAAAAATACCCTTATACTGTTGCGTTTAACTGAGCAATTTTCACGATCACATCGGTTGCTTTGATCATCGATTGTAAAGAAACAAACTCATAACGACCGTGCATGTTTTCTCCACCAGCAAAAATATTTGGCGTTGGAATGCCCATATATGAAATTTTAGAACCATCAGTTCCACCACGAACTGGCTCGATCACTGGTTGAATAGCCAATTCTTCCATCGCATTTTGGGCTAATTCGATGATACTCATGTCTTTTTCGATGATTTCTTTCATGTTGTAATATTGGTCGTATAAATGGATAGCGATCCGTTCTTGGTCATACTGCGCATTTAATTTATTTTGGATCGCCAAAAGTTCTTCTTTACGTGATTCGAACCGGGCACGATCATGATCACGAATAATATAAGACATTTTGGCTTCTTCAACAGAACCGCTAAGATGCATCAAATGGAAAAAACCATCTCTGCCATCGGTTTTTTCAGGTACTTCATCTGCAGGCAATAAATTTTGGAAATCGATTGCGATTTGCAATGCATTGATCATCGTGTCCTTTGCAGTACCTGGATGAACATTTTTTCCTTGTATCGTGATTTCTGCTTGTGCCGCGTTGAAGGTTTCATATTGCAATTCACCTACTGGTCCACCGTCCATAGTATAAGCGAAATCCACCGCAAAATCAGCGACATCAAATTTGTCGGCTCCGACACCAATTTCTTCATCAGGACCAAAAGCCACCTTGATTTCCCCATGCTTGATTTCAGGGTTCTTGATCAAGATTTCCATTGCTGTCATGATCTCAGCAATACCTGATTTATCATCAGAACCTAAGAGTGTTGAACCGTCTGTTGTGATCAAGGTTTCCCCTTTGTAATTTTTCAGATTAGGAAAATCTTTGGTATTCAGCGTATATTTGCCTTCTTTGTCCAAATTGATCGTCGATTCCCCGTCATACTTCTCAATGATCTGCGGTTCCACATTGACTGCATTGAAATCCGCTGTATCCATGTGGGCAATAAAACCGATTGAACGAACGTCATGGCTGACATTACTTGGTAATGTACCAATCACAAAACCGTTGCTTTCATTGTAATGGACATTTTCAAGGCCTAATTCTTCCAGTTCTTTTTTTAATACTTGGGCAAACGCAACCTGTGATTGGGTCGATGGGGTTGTGCTGCTGGTTGCATCAGAACGGGTTTCTGTTTTGACATAGCGTAAAAAACGTGGCAATAAATTTTCGTACATAATAAGCGCTCCTATCTATTATTGATATTGAAATGGGTTTGTGGAAGTCGTTGCTGGGATAAAGGTCACAGACCAGTCTTCTTCGGCTTTCCACTGATTGAATTTCTCAATGAAACGTGGAATACATAAAGCTTCGATATGATGACCGGGATCTATGCCAATCACTCCATTGGCTTGCATATCATGGGCAATATGGTACGTGACATCACCCGTGATATAAACATCCGCTTGTGCATTCAGTGCGTCCGTGTAAAAAGATTGACCACTTCCGCCGCAAATAGCGATTCGTTGCACGTATTTTTTTGCATGGATAGGTTTGATGACACGTAAGCAATCCAAATTGAATGCTTTCTTAACATCGTCAACAAATACGTCAAAGTCGACAGGTTTAGGCAAGTTTCCTACGCGCCCAATACCATACACCTTTGGTAGATTATCTAATGTATATAGATCATACGCCGGTTCTTCATAAGGATGCGCTTGAATCATGGCATCAACTACTTTGCTTGTGATCGTTTCAGGAAAAATAACCTCGATTTTGGCTTCTTGGACTTGTGTTTCTTTACCTGCTGCACCAATAGCCGGATGGGCTTTGGCTTGAGGAATGAACCGACCAGTGCCGATCAATGAGTAACTAGTATTGCTATAATCCCCTTGTTGTCCAGCACCTGCTTTGGCTAACACGCTGCGGATGTGCCCTGCTTGATCGACAGGCACAAAAACGGCCAACTTTTTCATTTTAACTTGATGGGTTTGGTGTAAAAAGGTCTCTGCTTGAATCCCTAAAAGTTCACAAAACCAATCGTTCAATCCATCATCGATAATATCCATATTGGTATGCGCTGCGTAAACCGCAATATCGTGTTTGATCAATTCCATCAGCATCTTCTCTTGTGGATCATCAGAAGACAGTCTAGAAACAGGTCGAAAAATCGGCGGGTGTTTGACAATGATCAAATCGATTTCTTTTTCGATTGCTTCTACAACCACTTCAGGACGCACATCCAATGCCATCATGACCCGTTCGATCGGTTTATTCAATGTACCGACATGCAAACCAACTGGATCTCCAGCTTCTGCCAACCATTGGGGACAGTACGTTTCAAATTTATGGATAAAAGTTTGCCCATCGATCACGACAGCACCTCCTCGATCCAGCCGATTTGTTCTTTCAATTGCGCAATTTTTTGCTCCTGCGGGTCTTTCGCCTTTTGAAGAGATTCGATTACACGAAGCTTTTGTTGTCGTTCATGCTGCCACTTCTTTAGAAAAACCGCGTTTTTTTCTTGCATCAAAAGTGGGCCGAAGAATAATTGCTTTAATGAATAGGTAGAGACACCTGGTTCAGCCACAATGATTTCATATTGTTTTTCATTTTCAGAAAGAAGCGTTTCATCAATGATTTGGTAGCCATTTTCTTGGAGCCAGATACGCAAGGGCCATTCCCCAACGTTTGGTTGTAAAATCAATCTGTTGACACCGGATAAATGATGATTTGCTAAACCATCTGCGAGAATCGAGCGAATCAATGGTCCCCCCATACCGGCAATGACGACAGTATCGATTTGATCTTCAGGAGTGATTGCGGCTAAACCATCCGCCAAGCGCACAGTGATTTTATCTTCAAGATGATTTTTTTGGACCTGTTTATGTGCTGATGTATATGGCCCTTCAACGACTTCTCCTGCAACAGCATAAGATATTTTATTTTGCAGCATCAATGCCACTGGTAAATAGGCATGGTCTGAGCCAATATCGGCTAATCTGGCTTGATCAGGTACAAATGACCCGACACAAGACAAACGGTCCGATAATGCATGTTCATTCATTGTGACACTCCTTTGTTTGATTGTAGTATAGCATTTCTCATCGAAAAACAACAAAATGTGCGTCTTGACGTGGAGCAAATGCCAAGACGCACTTGTACTTATCCTGCGACGATCGTTAACTGTTTGATTGAATTGCCTGGAATCTGCGGTGGGATCGACATCGTCATGATTGGTAGACCTTGTAATGTCACTTGAACTTTGGATCCTTTAGCAAGTTCAGTCACTTCACCGTCAAAGGCTGCGACTGGTACATGCAAAATCACCCCATCACTTTGAAAGCTTTTGACTATATCATCGTCATCTTGCACAGATTCTACCTCTTTTAAGAAAACTTGGATCGTATCATCATTGCCAGTCGATGCATCTTCTTGGATCGTTCCCGTAAAAATCGTTTCAGACGCCTCCTCTTGTGTGGTACTGCTGACCATCGTTGCATCTGTGGTACTCGTTATCGTTGTATCGCTGCTGGACGCTGTGCTCGTTCCTTGTCCACAAGCGGCTAAGATAATGGCAGCAACTAAGGCCACACCTGCTGTTGTCATTTTTTTCATTGGCGGATTCCTTTCATTTAAGCATATAAAATTTTATTGATTCCGGCGGTTTTGACCGGTCATTTGGATTTCTTGTGTCAAATAGCGGATCCGTTCCATGATTCGTTTGGCTTTCAACGGTTCAGACTCTCCTCGTTGTGTGACAGAAAGGTGCGCCTCTAACTCCTGCATGGTGAAATTGGAAGAAAAGAAAGTCGGAAGTTGTTCTTGCATGCGGTATTGCAATATCACACCAAAAACCTCATCCCGAATCCAACTGCTCATGGCATCTGCACCAATGTCATCCATCATCAAGATTGGGGCTTTTTTGACCGCATTTAATTTTTCCCCCACCTTATCTTTGCCGATAGCTTGTTTCATTTCCACCGCAAATGTTGGAAAATGGACCAGCGTCGTTGTATAACCTGCCTCTGCCAAATCTCTAGCAATGGCCCCTAATAAAAAGGTTTTACCGATACCAAAACTCCCCACCAAATACAAGCCTTTATGAAAATCTTGCGGGTGTGTTGTCAATTCATTGATAAAATCGACCGCTGCTGCAATAGCTTCCATTCGGCCAGGTGTTTGCTGATAATCAGCAAAACTGGCTTCTTGAATATCCTTAGGCATATCCATCGCTTTGATGCGGCCGCGAATTTCTTCTTGTTTTTGATAAGCCAACAATTCTTGGGTCGGTACATACGTGACATCAATAAAATGAAAATTCAATGCCAAACGTGGTTCATAGCCAGGTGCGATCATACCGGGATCATTTATACGGAATTTACGTTTTTCTTGGACAAACTCATAAAGCTTCGCATAGCTTTTTTGAATATCGGCTTCCGTCAAAGCATCTTGATTTTCTTGGATAAAGGTTTTGACATCTGGATCTTCTAAAACTTCTGCCATCATTGCAGAAAATTGACTGCGATAATTCCTTTTGTCCAGCATATGATTAAGGTTTTTTCCAACATGTTCCATTATTTATCACCGGCTTTCTTCTGCAGATAATTTTGTAATTTCCGATCTAATTCTGCTTGACGCTCTGGCGTCAATGTTGTTTCTTCTACTGGCGTTTCTGCCCAAGCCGGCAGTTTTTCTTGACGAATGATTCGGCTGCCGTTTGTTTGCGGCCGATTCCGTTTTTCTTTGGCGGCATGCACAAGGTTGCGCACATGTTTGATGGCATCTTCTGCGGTCCCAATTTTCAATTCTGACCATTGAGCCGCTATGTTGTTGATATAACTGCCATTTAAAGCAGCATTATTTTGGACAACCAATGCATAATGGATCAAGACATTGATCACACTGTTTGGCAATGGAGAACGTTCTACCAAACTTTTGATCAGCCATTGTTCTGAATCAGTCATAAAGTTGTTTTTTTCCGTTTTGATTGCTTTGAGAAACGGGATGGGTGCAGTCTGTTCACTTTGTTGAATCAGGAGAATGTCATTCTCAGAAAAGCCATTTTGTTTTAGGGTATTAAAACGCCGCAGTTGCGACTCTGTTTCAGGATCCTCGCTGCTCGTCTTTTTATTGAAGGTTTGGCGTGACTTTCTGCGTACTGCTTGTTCCAGTCGTTTTTGATCAATTTCGCCTGTTGTCAATGATACATTGTCTGCCATCAAATCCAACAGCTCTAAAACATCATAACCGTACAATGCATGGTACATCAACAACTTCTGTTTAAATGATGCTGTGAAATTGTCTGAACGAATATAGCGTCTTTGCGCTTCGTAAAGCATGAAGTCCCAATCCAAAGCAGCAGCATCCAAAGTCAAAGCCTGCTGTTTATCTTGAAATTGGTCTCGCACCGTTTGCAGCTGTGCTTCGCTCGCTGAAAAGCGTTTGGTATCAAACCCATAAGCTGCTGTAAATGACGTCGTAGTTTCCTCATAATCATCGATGGCGGTTGATTGCGGCTGGAAGAGCGACACCAATTGATTGAATTTCCGCTCACCCACTCGACTCAACAATAAGTAACTGTAAAGTTCATCTTGGAAAAAATCCAAAGGATGGACAGGCTCTTGCAAGATATATAGATACGTTGTCTCATGATGAGAATCGGTTTTTTCAAAAGAACGCAATAGGCCAATCCCTTCCAATTTTTGTCTGGCCTGAATAAAACGCTGCATCCCGACATTCATTGCATTCAAAAGATCTAAAATGACATGATCATTTGCAATAGCCTGTGACGGATCGATCGATTGATGATCAGCTGCCAGAGAAAGGTAAAGAGCTAATCCATCACTTTCAATGATTGGTTGATATAAGAAAATAAGGGCGTCTTTGCCTTCCGTACTCAATGGTCGGCTTTTAAAGACTTGATAGCTTTGATTTGGCAGTTGATTGCCCACATGTTTCCCCCCTTATTTACTCTTGTGGTTCTTTGGCTTTTTCGACGATATCTTGCAGCTCTTTCAAGAATACAGACATATCTTTGAACTGACGATAGACACTTGCAAAACGAATATAAGCAATTTCATCTAAATCGACCAATTCTTCCATCACAAATTCACCAATCATCGTTGTAGAAACTTCATTTTCACCTAAAGAGCGGACCCGGGACTCTACATGATCAACGATCGTTTCCATTTGATCCATTGTGACAGGTCGTTTTTCAGCAGAGCGAATCAAGCCCCTTAGTATTTTTTCTCGATTAAACTCTTCGCGGGCACCATTTTTTTTGATCACAAGCAAAGGTGCTTCTTCAATACGTTCAAAAGTTGTAAAACGGTAACCGCAGTTCTCACATTCCCGACGCCGACGGATCACACGGCCATCATCTGCTTGCCGACTGTCGACAACTCGTGAATTGTTATGATGACATTTTGGACATTGCATGGTTTCACCCCATTTTTTTCTTTTCTACGTTTACGATTTGTGTAAAGCGATTAAATTATATAGTTAATTATAACATGAAATATAGCGCTACAATAGCTAAAACCGCTCATTCGCCACATTTAATAGAAAATTTAAATAATAGAAAGCTTGTTTTTTTTAGGTGTATTGAAAAAAACGGCAGAAAGTTTCCTGCCGTTTTTTTCATTTAATTTTCTTTCATTTTGACTAACTTGAGAAATTCCGCCAAATGCGCTTGATCTGTTAGTTGCTGATTGCATCGCTGACTGTCACGACAAATATAATTGCCACGTTTGGTATAGGTACCATCGCCACTTGATTTGGTCAAAGACAGAAACATCGAAACGTTGCTTTCGTGCTGGCAAATGGGACAAATCCCCTTTTTGACCTCTGTTGAGAGATGTCCATGAACGGCCGTATAGCCCTCATTTTCAGTTGCAATCAAATATTTGCTCTGGCTGCCGATATCATCCCAAGCCAAATAAGTTGTTTCTTGCAAATCGAAATCGTCAAAGTCAGGTACTTTCAATTTTTTGACTTTGCGAAAAAGTTTTTCCGTTTGCTTGATCGTCGGTGCTGGAAATGGTTCGACGTACGTTTTTAAGTCAGAGAGATGGGCTTCAGCTTTTTTGATACTCAATCCACGTTGAAACATTTCATTGATGATCAAAAGTGCTTGATCATCTTGTGGATTGAATTGTCTGACCACCACATCTTTGGTCATCCCTTCGATGGTTTGAATCGTTTGCGGATCATTGACGGATTGATAGGTACGCACCAATTGGAAAATTTGTTCTTCGATAAGATTGAATTGATAAGGTTGAATCATCTTTTTGCCTCTTTCCTTTTCGATTATATGATTTTTCTTTCCTTTAGACACAATGCGAAAAGCTGCATTTGATGACCACCACCTAATTCGATATTCATGAATCGATTGCACTTGGGATTATAAGCGTTCCACCATGCTTTGTCAAACCAACAAAAGTCATGATTCAGTAGTACAAAAAACCGCAGCATCATCAAAGAAGCTGCGGGTCGGAATTTATAACTTGTCTTCGATACCAGTATAATGTTTTAACTGATCTGCATCACGGCGTTCAGTGGATGTGATCTTGTTTTGGTCAGGATGATCTTCACTCAACAATTCTTCATGTCCCAACGTTTCTGGCGTTGTGCGATCTTGACGTGCATCCCTTTCATCGTTTTGCCGATCCAAATCATCTACACGCTGTTCACGGCGCTCTTGTCCAATACGACCTTCTAATGCCTGTTCCTTACCTGATTTTTCCAGTTCTTCGTTATTGGTCCATTCACCAATCTTTTCTTTGGCGGAACCAACGATCACGTCTTTTTCATCTTTAAACGTTCCCATGATTATCCCTCCTATTATATATCTATCATAACAAGGAAAGATAGATAAAACAAAAGATACGAATGCGGATACATCCTTTAGCACGATCCCTCAAGTGTGTTATACTACTCAGCAGAAAGGAATAGTCAGAATATTCAGTTTGAGCAAAGGAGATACGCCATGTCCAAAATAGATTTTAAAAATGTTACATTTATTAGGAATAAACAAAAATTGTTAGACAATATCTCATGGCAAGTCCATGATGGGCAACATTGGGGCATCTTAGGCCTAAATGGAGCTGGAAAAAGTTTATTGCTGCAAATGATCACTGGCGCACTATGGCCTTCGTCTGGACAACGTGTTGTATTAGGAGAACCGTTAGGGAAAACGTCAGTCCCAGATTTACAAAAGCGCATTGGCTGGGTTAGTTTTGCGATTCAAAGCAAGTTTTATCCCACTGATTTGATCGAAGACATCGTATTATCTGGAAAATTTGCCAGCATCGGCATTTATCAACACTATGACCCTGTTCTATTACAAGAGGCAAAACAACACTTGCGTTCTTTGGGCATCGGCCATTTGATCGGTGCACCGTTTAGCCAACTATCCCAAGGAGAAAAACAATTGGTCATGATTGCACGAGCCCTCATGGCTGATCCAGAAATCATGATTCTTGACGAACCATGCACGGGATTGGATGTATTTGCACGAGAAGCGTTTCTCAACCGCATCTCCGCACTACAACACATGGCCCAGCCGCCGACATATATTTATGTCACTCATCACACGGAAGAGCTATTGCCCTTTTTTGATCATTTGCTTTTACTGAAAAAAGGGAAAATTCATGCCTTAGGACCAAAAAAATTAGTCTTCACTGAAAAAATCCTGGCAGATTTTTACGAAAAACCCATTAGTATTCATCCCTTTGCTGCACATCGGCAAATCATTTTCCCTCAATAAAAAACATCTTAGCATCATTGGATTTTATCCATAGTCCGATGCTAAGATGCTCTTTGTTTTTATTGTGCTTCCAAAAACCGATTGACCCATGCATCGATTTGCTGTGTCAAATCCTCGATCGATCCTTGATTATCAAATACGATATCTGCCCGTACTTTCTTCTTTTCAATCGATAGCTGACTGGCAATCCTTAATGCGGCTTCTGCTTCACTCAAATCATTTCGCAGCATCAATCGTTGTTTTTGCATTTCTTCAGGAATATAGATGACCGCTACTTGATCCATATATTGTTCATAACCAGCTTCATAAAGCAGTGGAATATCCACCACCACCAATCGATGGTCTTTGTTCGCTTGAATCTGACGCAAAATCTCTTGGCGGATAAAAGGAGATAAGAGTTGATTCAGTTGTTTTCTCTTTGCCTCATCTGCAAAAATGATTTTCCCCAATCCCTCTCGATCTAATTCACCTTGATCATTGATGATCTGATGGCCAAACGTTTCAATGAGTACTTTTAACCCTGGTGTTCCCGGCCGCACAACGTCCCGAGCGACAATATCTGCATCAACGATCGGAAAGCCTAATTTACGAAAGTGGGCAACAGCAGTACTTTTGCCACTCGCAATCCCCCCCGTTACGCCTAACACAAAGCTCATAGAAAATCCCTCATTTGCAATTGCTGACAATGGGGGCAAAAATGTGTGCCTCGTTGCGCAACTTTGATTTTGACGATCGGGGTGCCGCAACGCTGACAAGGATTGCCGGTTTGACCATAGACATGCAAGGATTGCTGGAATTTACCCGCTTCTCCTAAGGCGTTCAAATATGTTCGAATCGTGGTACCGCCGGCGTTGACCGCTCGATCCAGCACATCGATGATTGCAGCATGCAACAAGACGACTTCGTCTGATGTCAATGTATTAGCGGGTTGTTCAGGGTGGAGCTTGGCTTCCCAAAGCGCTTCATCCACATAAATATTGCCCAGCCCTGTCACCAATTTTTGATCAAGCAAGAGGGGTTTGATGGCCTTTTTGGCTTTTTTTAAGCCCATTTCAAAAGCTGGCAATAAAAATGAATCGGGTTTGGGTTCAGGTCCTAGTTGCTGAATCCCTTTATAGGATCCACTTTGATCTTTGTCTACCAATGTCATGCGACCAAATTTCCGGACATCATGGTACTGCAATTGGCTCCCATCCGTAAAATGAAAAATGACATGGGTATGTTTATCAATGATAGGCTCTTTTGCAAAAAATTCATATTTGCCTTCCATCCGTAAATGCGATATCAAATCAACACTTGTCATTTTGAAAATCAAAAATTTTCCTCGTCGATCAAATCCTAAAAGCTGCTGTCCTTTAAGCAACTCAGAAAAAATTGGTACTTCAGGACTTTCTATGATCCGCGGCCAGCGGACTTCAACGGAGGCAATGGTTTTGTTTAAGACTAATGACGACAATCCTTTACGAACTGTTTCAACTTCCGGTAATTCTGGCACAACTTTCACCTCATTTATTTTGCTTCATACCAAGTTTTGCCCCAATTGCTATCAGTCAATAGTGGCACATGTAATGTAACTGCTTTTTCCATGACTTCTTTGACTAAAGTATCTAATCGCTCCAGCTCAGTGGCCGGCACTTCAAAGACCAACTCATCGTGGACTTGCAGTAGCATTGTTGCGGCCATTTCTTCTTCTTTCAAGCGTTTAGCCAAATCGATCATCGCGATTTTCAAAATATCCGCTGCACTGCCTTGAATCGGCGTATTGATTGCTGTGCGTTCCGCAAAGTTTCGAATATTGAAATTCCTTGAATTGATATCCGGCAAATAGCGTCGACGATTGTATAAGGTTTCTACATACCCTTTGTCTTTGGCTTCCCGGACGACTTCTTCCATATAAGTTTTGACTCCTGGATATTTATCAAAGTACGTATCAATATATTGTTGGGCTTCTTTACGGGAGATGCCAAGGTTTTGCGACAATCCATAATCAGAGATCCCATAGACGATACCAAAATTGACTGCTTTGGCTTGACGCCGCATATTGGCAGTGACTTCTTCCGGTGTCGAAATACCAAAAACCCGCATGGCTGTACTGGCGTGAATGTCTTGCCCTTCAATGAAGGCTTCTTTCAAATGGGTATCATTAGAAATATGCGCCAAGACTCTCAATTCAATTTGTGAGTAGTCGGAAGAATAAATCAACCAATCTGGCTCTCTCGGAACAAAGGCTTCTCGAATTTTCCGGCCCTCTTCCAAGCGAATCGGAATATTTTGCAGGTTCGGATCAACAGAGCTCAAACGACCTGTTTGTGTCAATGTTTGGACATATCGAGTATGGACTTTGCCATCACTTTGGATGACTTTCAACAAGCCTTCAACATATGTCGATTGAATTTTGGCAATTTGGCGATAAGTCAAAATATCTTCAACGATTGGTGCTTGCTCTTTTAATTGTTCTAAAACATCGACCGCTGTAGAATACCCTGTTTTGGTTTTCTTGATAACTGGCAGGCCCATTTTTTCAAACAAAATAACCCCTAACTGTTTAGGAGAGTTTAAGTTAAAGGTCTCTCCCGCTTCTTGATAGATTTTTTCTTCAATCTCATGCAATCGTTGTGCAAACTCGCCTTTCATCGTATGCAAACGCGATGCATCAACGTGGATGCCTGTGATTTCCATATCAGCTAGAATAATCGATAATGGCAGCTCCATCTCTTCAAACAATGCGGTTTGATTCTTCTCAGCCAATTCATGTTTCAGTTTAGGCGTTAAGTCTACAATTGCGGCCGCTTTTCTTGCCAGATGAGCAAAGAACGCTTCTTCATCTGCTGGCAAACCTTTTTTGGCCCCCTTGCCATAGACAGCATCATCAGATTGAATATCTGTATAACCGTAATGGGCAGCAACCCCGGCGATGTCATTGTTATTATCGTTGGTATCTAATAGATAAGCAGCCAATAGGACATCAAAATCAATGCCTGTTGGCGCTTTTGCATAGCGGTTCAAAGCGACATAAGTACGTTTTGCATCATAGACATTGATTTTTCGCTGCGGGTCTTGCAACCAAGCAATAAAGTCGGGCTGTTCAAACAATTGGTCTTGATTGGTCACATAAATTTTATCTTTGTTTCCCCATGCAACACCAACAATATCTTCTAAATGGTAATTATCACCTAACATTTCCACATATAATGCCATATCACTTTGGAACATATCCGGTGTAAATGATTCGACGACATCAAATAAAATATCAGCCATTTCGACAGTTTCGGCTGTCACGTTTAATTTTTCAAGGAAAGCGTTAAAATTCATCTCTTGATAAAATGGCACCAGCTTATCTAGATCTTTGCCTTCATATTTCAAATCATCAATGTTGACGTCGATCGGTGCATTGATTTCGATGGTTGCTAATTGTTTTGATAAAAGCGCAATTTCATGATCATTGATCAAGTTTTCTTTCATTTTGCTTTTCTTTAACTCATCAATATGTTCATAGATTCCTTCGACCGTTCCATATTCCTTTAATAGTTTGATTGCTGTTTTTTCACCGATTTTGGTAACCCCAGGGATATTATCTGAAGTATCTCCAGCCAATCCTTTCATATCAATGATTTGCAATGGCGTTAATCCGTCATATTTCTCAGCAACATGTTCGGGAGTATAACTTTCGATCTCACTAACACCTTTGACCGTAATATCAACTTTGACATGTTCGGTGGCCAATTGCGTTAAATCTCGATCCCCTGATAAAACAACGACATCGAATTGCGTTTTATCCACTTGATTGGCCAATGTACCGATAATATCATCTGCTTCATAATTCGCCAATTCATAATGTTGAACACCTAAGGCATTGATCAGTTCACGTATATAAGGCATTTGTTCTCTAAACTCACCGGGTGTTTTGGCACGTCCGCCTTTATATTCTTCGTACATTGCTGTCCGAAAAGTTGTTTTACCAGCATCAAAGGCCACCAGGACATGGGTCGGTTGTTCTTTGGCCATCACATTTTCAAACATCGTATTGAAAGCATAAATGGCATTGGTGTGCAGTCCATTATTATTTTTGAACCGTTCTAGTGAATTATGCAAAGCAAAAAATGCCCGAAAGGCGACACTGTTGCCATCCACAAGTAATAGTTTATTTTTTGACATCTTCTTAACCCCTTCTTGAAAAAAGTTCTTCTTTATTCTAACAAAGAAATGGCGCAAAAGCGATGAATTGCTTTATTGAAACGCTACATTTGGTGCAAAAAAAAAGGCGAGTTGCCCCGCACTTTTTCTTAATTGTTTTTACCAAAAATGCGCAGCAGCGCCAAGAACAAGTTGATGAAATCTAAGTACAGTTGCAAAGCCATAAAGACAGCCACACCCGTATTCGCACCACCATTTGTTGACATGTAGATATTGCGGATCTGTTGATTGTCATATGCAGTGATACCCATAAAGACAAAAACCGTCACAATCGATAAGAAGAAATCAACTGGTGCACTATTTAAGATAAAGACATTTAACAGCGTTGAGATAATGATCCCGATCAATAATCCATAGCCGATGCGACCAACAACGCTCAAGTCGCGTTTGGTCATGATCCCAAAGGCCGACATTACACCAAAGGTCACGGCCGCTGAAATAAAAGCACCAGCAATCGAGCCAAATTCATAGACCATCAATGTGACGGATAAAGTCAATCCGTTCAGCAATGAATACACGAGATAACCAGCTAATGTCAATGAGGGGTTCTTTTGTGCTTTTGCACCTAAAATCAGTACCAAAACAATTTGCAATAGCCATAACCCAGTAAACCCTAATGGAAATTTTTGAATAAATTGCAGCGTTTGTTGGGAGAATACTTCACCAAAAATGTAAGCAGAAATCGCGCTGATCCCTAATCCGATTCCAAAGAACAAATAGACTTTTGAATAAAACCGATTCAACCCTTGGGCTTGTACAGCTCCATTGTTCATATTATTCATGTTGTGCTTCCTCCTGTTCTGCTATTTCTTTTGGCGGTTGCACCATCACGACAGCATCTAAGATCCGATTGCCTTCACCATTGATGGCTTCCACTGAAATCGTAACAACATCTTTCATTTTATCGACTTTGATGACTTCAAAATCAAAGGTCAAAGTTTCATAATGAAAGACTGGTTCTATAAAGTTCACCGAAAAATTCACTACATGCGAGCCTGGTCCAGGCAAGTGTTTTGACACAGCGCTGGTTATGATGCCCATCAGCATGACGGAAGGTACGATTGGACGTTGATAGTCCGTTTTTTGTGTATAGTCATGTTGAATGTAGAGCGGATTTGCATCATTTGTCAATCCTAAATAAAGCAACAATTGATTATCTTCGATCGACTCGGTTAAAGATAACGAATCGCCTTCCTCGATATCTTCGATACTTTTGCCGATCTTTCGCGGTTTACCTATGTTCAAGTGTGTTTCCTCCAAAAAAATAATTTTAATCTGCTTTTATTTTATCAGAAGCAGATAAAAGTGCAAGTTCGCAAGATTTATTTCACAAAATCTTCAATTATCAAAAAAACTCTTACAGCTATTCCTAGCTGCAAGAGTTATTATTATAAGACGTTGCGGGTGGTATTGCTTAGTAACTTTTCGTACGCCGCTTCAAATTTTTGGACATCTCCTGCCCCCATGAAAATCACAACAGCATTAGAATGATCCAGTAGTGGAGATACATTGTCTTCTTTTAAGACAGTCCCGCCTTTTTTGATTTTGTTGCCTAAGTCTTCAATTTTGACATCGCCACGGTCTTCTCGTGCTGAACCGAAGATATCACACAAATAGACATTGTCTGCCAAATCAAGGGCTTCAGCAAACTCATCCATCAACGCAATGGTCCGCGTGAAAGTGTGGGGTTGAAAAACGGCAATGATTTCTTTGTCGGGATATTTTTGACGGGCACCATCGATCGTTGCCTTGATTTCAGCAGGGTGATGGGCATAATCATCGACGATCGTCATATCAGCCACGATTTTTTCACTAAAACGACGTTTCACACCAGGAAATGACAGCATCTCTTCTGCTACTTCTTGCATATCTAATCCTTCTTTATAGGCAACTGCGATCACCCCTAAAGCATTGTTGATGTTATGCTGACCATATGCAGGTAAAACGAAATGACCGATTTTTTCACCATGGATAAAGACATCAAAGGCAGAACCTTGTGTTGTCCGTTGGATGTTTTTTGCTTGCACATCATCATCATCATTGACCCCATAGTAATAGATAGGTACATCTGCTTCTAATTTGCGCAAGAACACATCATCACCGTAGGCAAAGATGCCTTTTTTGACTTGATGCGCCATTGATTGGAATGCTGAGAAAACATCTTCAATTGAATGATAATAATCAGGATGATCAAAATCAATATTCGTCATGATTGCATAATCCGGTGAGTAAGCCAGAAAATGACGACGGTATTCACAAGCTTCAAATGAAAAGAACTCGGCATTTGGATCACCGTGTCCTGTACCATCTCCAATCAAGAAACTAGTTGGACGCACACCGCTTAATACATGAGACAACAATCCTGTGGTGCTTGTTTTACCATGTGAGCCAGTGACGGCAATACTGGTATAAGGTTGGATAAATTGACCAATAAAATCGTGATAACGGGTCACTTCAAGCCCCAATTCATTGGCGCGAACGATTTCTTGATGGGTATCAGGAAAGGCATTCCCTTGAATGATCACCATATCAGGCTGAATATTCTCTTTATCAAAAGGCAATAATGTGATGCCCGCTTTTTCTAAGTCACGCTGGGTAAAAAAGTATTCCTCGACATCTGAGCCTTGCACATGGTAGCCCTTTTCGTGCAGCACTAAAGCCAATGAGCTCATACCAGAACCTTTGATACCAACAAAATGATAAATTTTGTTTTGATTTTCCATTCTATAATCCTCTTTTCTCAATTCCACGTTTGCAAAAACGTGTGTTTTGACAAATATCAGGTTGTCACACGTCCTACATTATCATACAAAATAAAAAAAATAGCAATTAAATTTATTTTGGTGCTTGACTTTTCTCATTATTTCCTATTTTTATCAAAGGTCCCTTGCACTTTCCACAGACATATCTGTTGGTATCGATGCGTTTTCGTCGTTCAAAAAGTGTTTGACACGATTGACACTGGTAGCGATAATTAGCCGCACTTGCAGAAGCGGGCGCATACCTCAGCCCACCAGTTTTCGCCAACAATGCTTTAAACGCTGGATCACGATGTCTGTGGCCTTGTCCGGTTAGATGCAAATGGTAATGACACAGCTCATGTTTGACGATGCCCATAAATACATCTTCACCGTGTTGTGCCAGCATATAAGGATTAAAATCAAGATGATGGTCTGTTAAATGATATCGGCCGCCAGTGGTTTTTAGTCTGGGATTAAATATCGCTTTATGCAAAAATGGCCGTCCAAAAAATTGGATCGATAGGTCTTCTACATACTTTTGCAGTTCTTGTTCGGTCATTTTTTTGTAACAGGATCAACCATTGTTAGGCTGATACGGCCTTTTTTGGTATCTACTTGTTCGATCCAGACCGTCACAACATCCCCAACAGCAACCACATCTTTGGGATGTTTGACAAAGGAGCGACTCATCTTAGATAAGTGGACCAAGCCATCTTGTTTGACGCCAATATCAACAAAGGCGCCAAAATCAATCACATTTCGAACGGTTCCTTGCAATTCCATACCGGGTAACAAATCATCCATACTCAAGACATCTTTTCTTAATAATGGCGCTGGCATCTCATCCCGCATGTCTCGACCTGGTTGCATCAACGCTTTCAAAATATCAATAATGGTTTCCTTACCGACATTGAGCTCAGCAGCCAAAGAAGCAGGATCAAGTTTAGCCAGTGCAGCTTTATTGGCCTCCTGATCACCTGATGCCAGTGCATTCAATGAAATGCCTGCGATACGTAGAATCTCTTTAGCCGTATCATAACTCTCTGGATGGATGCCGGTTTGGTCAAGAATCACTTTTCCGCCAGGAATCCGCATAAAACCGATGGCTTGTTCATAGGCTTTCGGTCCTAAGCGGGGCACTTTTTTCAATTGATTGCGCTGGACAAATGCCCCGTTTTCCTCTCGGTAGTTCACGATATTCTGTGCCGTCGTCTTGTTCAATCCTGCAACGTGCTGCAACAATTGACCACTTGCGGTGTTGACATCCACGCCAACTTGGTTGACCGCTGTTTCTACGACAAAATCTAGTTGTTCCGTCAATCTCTTTTGTGAAACATCATGCTGATATTGACCAACGCCGACAGATTGCGGATCAATTTTGACCAGCTCAGCCAATGGGTCTTGCAAACGACGACCAATACTGATGGCGCTGCGTTCTTCCACTTGCAGATCAGGGAATTCTTGACGGGCCAATGGACTGGCAGAATAAACAGACGCTCCCGCTTCATTGACGATCACATAGAAAACTTCTTGACCGACTAATTTGATTTGCTCTGCAACAAATTGCTCGGACTCGCGACTAGCGGTCCCGTTCCCAATAGCCACCATATCTACATGATATGTTTCCAATAAACGGCGAAAAGCGGGGCCAGCAGCTTCCCGTTTGTTCATAGGTGCTGGTTTATGGGGATAGATCACTTCAATAGCCAATACTTTACCGGTCTCATCAATTACAGCTAATTTACAACCAGTTCGATAAGCCGGATCGAAGCCTAGGACAACCTTCCCTTTTAACGGAGATTGCAATAATAGATTGCGCAAGTTGTCGCCAAAAATAGTGATTGCTTGCTCATCTGCTTGTTCTTTTAATTCATTGCGGATCTCCCGCTCAATGGCTGGAGCGATAAAGCGTTTATAGGCATCTGCAATGGCTTCTTTGACAAAATCAGCCGCTGGAGAAGTTGTATTTTTGATCACTTTTCGAGCCAGATAATCCATGATTTTGGTGTCATCAGCGTGCAGCGATACTTTGAGGACCCCTTCTTGTTCACCGCGATTGGTGGCTAAAATCCGATGGGAAACCATCTTATTGATTGGATGCTGAAAATCATAGTACATTTCGAAGACACCCTTTTCGTCTTTTTCAGCATCTTTGACCTTACTTATATACAACCCTTTATTTTGGAAATAACTTCTGATCCACGTACGAAACTCAGCAGTGTCACCAATCATTTCTGCGATAATTTCATGGGCGCCTTGTAATACATCGTTGATTTCTGGGACTGCTTCATTGATGTATCCAGCAGCTTGATCATCAATCGATGCATTGACTGGAAAAGTCAATAGCCATTCAGCAAAATCACCTAAACCATTTTCTTTGGCAATCGTAGCTTTTGTGCGTCTTTTTTGTTTATATGGTCGATAAAGATCTTCCACTGTCTGCATTTTAGCTGCTGATTCGATCGCTCGCTGCAATTCAGGGGTCAATTTTTCTTGTTCTTCAATCAAGCGCAAAACTTCAGCTTTTCGCTTGGATAAGTTTTCTAAGTACGTATACCGTTCTTCGATATCTCTGATTTGGACTTCATCCAGCCCGTTCGTCATTTCTTTCCGATAACGAGCAATAAACGGTACCGTATTGCCATCTTGCAATAACTGGAGTACTGTCGTGATTTGTTTTTTGGTAAATGCCGTCATTTCTGCCGTCACTAATTGTAAAACATCTTGATTCATTTCAGCCATGTTTTGTTCACCTTTCTTGATTCATGTACTTTATGATACCACAAAAAAACAGCTGATGACTTTCAGCTGTCAATGAGAGGCACGCAGTCTGTTTATGTTGGTCGCTTTCCAAGCCTTGTGATTTTGAATGAGTTTTTTAAAAGTCTGGTTGCCAAGGACCATCTAAGTTTTGGTATTCGATATCTTGTACAATGCCATTGTGGTCAAAAATGACGCCATGAACTGATCCGCCAAAGACCGCGCCACCATCGATACCGATTTTGTTGTCACTGATCCATAAATCAGTGGTTTGCATATCCCCGTGAAGCATTGGTGTGATGGTATGTCCGAAAACGATCGTTTTGCCAGTTTGATTTTTTCCTTGATGAAAGGGTTCACGGATCCAGATAAAGTCATGATCCGATGTTTCTTGCCAATCTTTTTTCGACAAATCTACTCCAGCATGAACAAAGAGATACTTTCCCCACTCGTAATACAAAGGACGAGCAATTAAAAATTCGATCAAATCAGTATAGCGGCTACGGATCATCATAGCAATCTCAGTAGGAGAATATTCTTCGGTCGCGCCTTTATGCAAAAGACTTTCTAACGTTTCTTTCCCACCATTGCGCACATATGCAGCAAACCAATCTTCTGGCGCTTGCAAAAATTGCAGGAAGTATTCTTCATGATTTCCTCGCAGATAAATGGCTTGCTGTTCTTCGACAAGCTGTTTCCCCAACAAAAAGCACTCTTTGGTTTTTGGGCCCCGATCATTTAGGTCGCCAATCAATAATAATTGATGCCGATCAGGGTCAAAATCTTGCAAAAGTTTTTTAAAAAGATCAGCCATGCCATGAATATCACTAATGACGTACATCAAGTCTTTCATGAAGTTTCCCTCCTCTTAAAATGGTTCTTGTATGATGATGAAACCACAGACAGTTCATTAACCCAAAATCTTTTAAAAGTTTTTTACCTAATGAAGCAGTTAATCATTTTCCAGAAACCGCAAAATAATTGCCATCAGGATCAGCAAAATTGAAAACCAGCTGTTCCTCCATTTGAATCAAATCTCCCATTTCAACATTCAAATCGATCATTTTCTTATACAGGGAAGTAATATCATCTGAAAAGAACATGATCGATGGTGAATTTAATACAACTTCTGGGGAATGAGATTCGATAAAGGTCCGGTCATAGATCACAAAACGCGTATCTGCATGCTCACTTGGTGCAATTTCTACGACTGACGTACCATCGACAGATTGCTGATCAATGATCACAAAGCCAAAGGATTGCCAAAAGGCGACAGCAGCTGGTACATCTGCTACATAGATCATGACTTGCATTTTATTTGAAAACATCTTAATCCCCTCCAGTTATTCCTCTTTTGCGGCCGGATCCTGATTACCGCCAGTATTAAAGTTCAGTTGTAAACCGGGTTTGTCCGTGATGATTTCTGTTACTTCATAAGTCAATCGTTTGATGATATCAAATAATGGCTCCACTAAGCGATCAGTTTCAGCTTTTGATAAATCTTCTCCTGATGCCACTTTACGATTTAAGATATGGTTGACTTGTCCTACCCTGCCAGACAAGACATATTCTGGAAAGACTAACTGAAATTCTAAACGCGCACCAATTATACTGTTCTTTTCCATATAAGCTTCGTCTTTGACCTTCAAAGGGGCAAATCCGACATTCAATTTTGTTTCCATTTCTTTGTCTTTTGGTTTCATATCGAAGTGGTAGGCTTCGACGATTGGTTGTTGTCTTTTGATTTCCACAGTTTTCACGCTCCTTAAATAAAAGTATAGCACAACAGATTCTATGCGCCTACTTGAATTCTTGATATCACAAAAAAACGACCAAATCGGTCGTTTTTTTGTTGTATTAGTTTGATAATCCAGCCAAATAATCTAAGGCATCTTGCACATTAGAAACTGGCACGATGGTCATATCTGTATCCAATTTTTCAGCAGCTGCTACAGCTTCTTCGTAATTGGTTTTGATTTCAGGGTCAGCAGCACGTTCGTCATCTGTGATCTCATCGTCAGGGGCAAAGAAAATCTCGGCGCCGCTTTCACTGGCACTAGCCACCTTCTTGTCAATACCACCAATTCGACCCACTGTACCATCACTGGCGATCGTTCCTGTCCCAGCAATTTGATGACCTTTGCGAATATCTCCCGTCAATTGTTGATAAATTTCCAATGTAAACATCAACCCTGCAGAAGGTCCACCAATATTGCCGGCGTCAATAACGATATCTTGATCTGAGGAAATCTCCGTGTGATCGACAAGCGAGATCCCGATACCAGCTTTTTGATTGGTAGACAACTCGATCAAATCACCTGTTGCTTCTTTTTCTTTTCCGTCTTGGGTGTAAGTAACAGTTACTTCATCCCCCACCGATTGACTTTGTACATAATCAATGAAATCTTGACTGTTCGTAAATGATCGTCCATTTACTGCAGTCACCGTATCCCCTACGGAAATCTTGTCTGCAAAACTAGAGTCTGGATCGACCCCCATCACATAAACACCTTTATATTCCATTTCATAGGGCAAATCAGCCAATTTCAGTGCTTGTTCAATGGCGCTGTTTTGTGAAGATTCCATATAATAACGTTGGATGCGATTGTACTCTTCGTCCGTTGCGCCACCAAGGAGTTCTTCTTCACTAACAAGGTCTTTAAATTGACTGAATTTTGTACCAAGTGCAGTGAAGATAGTTGCCTGTCGAATGCCGACACTAGTCAACGAAAAAGAACCGTCTGACGTGTCTTCCTTCTGATTGACAGTGATCAGTTCTTTCAAATCAATCGTCGCACCGGGTTGTTCAATATAGTAAGGTATTGGCAAAAAGGCCGCTGCAGCAATCAATAATGCAAGGATAAACAACGAAATATACTTGACCGTAGATTTAAAATTCATTGGTTTCACGCTTCTTTACTATAGCTTCATAAATATTTTGCGGCAAATATTCTGCCACATCCCCGCCAAAAGTCAAAATTTCTTTCAGCAAACTAGAACTGATAAAACTGTGTTTGGCATCTGCTAATAAAAAGACTGTTTCTAGAGCGGGTTCCAGATGGTGATTCATTTCCATAATATCTCTTTCATATTCATAGTCTTTGACACTGCGAATGCCACGTAAGAGGAATTGCGCCCCAAGTTTTTTGGCTGCAACCACAGTCAATTCAGATGCCTGTGCAATCACTCGAACATTTGGTATATGTGCCAAAGCATCCTGAATCAGCTGTACTTTTTCTTCGCTTGTAAAGAAGCTTTTTTTATTGGTGTTTACGAAAACACCGACAATAAGTTCATCGAATAGCTTGGCACCACGTTCGATCAAATCAACATGGCCTGCTGTCAGCGGGTCAAAGCTACCCGGAAATAAGGCAATTTTTTTCACACTATCCCTCATTTCTATAAATTGTGACTTGTGAGATGCCATAGGTCTGTTGTTTGATTCGTTCTAGAGAACCGATTCTTTCTGGCAGCAGAATGGACTTGTCTGTTTCACAAATCACTTTGGCTCCGCTGGATAATAAATTGAAAGACAACATCTCTGTTAACTGGTCTACGATTTGTTGTTTGGCATATGGAGGGTCCAAAAAAAGATAGTCAAATTGCTGTGCCTCATCAGCAAATTTTGCGATTGCCTGCTTGGCGTCCATTTTCAAAACTGTGAACTTCTCAGGCTGTTTAGTGACCGCAATATTCTCATGAATGATTTTGACCGCTGGGAAACTGCGATCAACACAAACCGCATGATCGGCCCCTCTTGATACCGCTTCGATCGCTAATCCGCCACTGCCGCTAAATAGATCAAGGACCTTCCCACCATGCAAATATTGGCCCAGCATATTGAAGATGGCTCCTTTGACCTTATCAGTCGTGGGACGGGTATTATCTCCTTGGAGACTTTTCAATCTTCGTCCACCAAATTCTCCTGCAACTATACGCATCGTCTTCTCCTCCAACTAAAACATAACTAAGCTAAAATAAATATAGCATTGATTCTCAAAATTACAAGTCCGATGACTATGTTCACTTCGGTCACCAAGTACCGGTTATTTACCTACCCATGATTGCTTTGTGGTGTCTGCAGCTGCTTGTAGGCAAAAAAACAGCAGCGTTGTGACACGCTACCATTTTTACACATGCTCTGCTAAGCGAATCATTGTATTTTTTTCTTCAACATCAAAACCATCATCTTTGCTAGGATAAGCTTCGTCTGTACCGATTTTATCCGCAAAGTCCATTGCAACATCTGGTCGATAAGATGGTTCTACTTGACGTACAAAATGAAATTGTTCGATTTTGGCTTTTTTGGCTTCGTATTCTTCTTCATTTAAATACATCACCACGTATTTCATCTTGCGTGAGACATAATGAACAAACCCAAAACGACGCAAGTTTTTTAATTGGCGCAAACTATAAACCCACACAATCAAACCACGCCGTTTTTGTATTTGAAAAGGTTCTTTTTCTTCATGCATGACAATTTCCTCCACAACTCGATTTTGAATGAAAAAAAGGACTACCAGCATCGACTTTGATGGAAGCTGAAAAACAGGTTGAGATCGATAAGGTGATTTCATCCAGCAGCCGTTGCAGATTGTTCTCAGCTAACCGGTATTCACTCACAAGGACATTCATATCTAACCTTCGCTTTGCTTGACGCATAGCGCCTTTACACTCTTTGAATCCCGGTGTAAATTCACCATATGATTCGATTTGTTCAAATGCCTGCTTTTTTTCAACAAAAGATTGAATCAACTGTTGTACTTCTTCATCTTGATACATTTTTTGTTTGATTGCTGTATATTCTTCGTATGTAGCACTTGTTTTGATCGTCTGCGTTAGGCAATCGATTTGGTCAGCAATATCAAAAAAATCTTTATTGTATATCATTCGTTGTACTAGCCTCGGTTTCTTCTTCTTGCTCTTGCACTAAGACTACCATATTTTCTTCAGAAAAAGCAATTCCTATCTTTTCTGGTCCTTCATGAGATAATCTATCTGCCATAGCAGGATCGCTGAACCAAGATAGAATACTGAACGTTGGATCATACACGGGTGCTTCAAAAATTGTGGCCGTTGCCGTGATCTCTTGATCGGCCAATAGTTCTTGCCATTCATCAGTCGTCAAATTGAAATTACTGGTTTTTTCACTAGATAAAGCCTTTTGATACGAGTGGATCCGTTGTGATGTGATATGGTCTGAAATATTTTCAGTGAATTCAGTTAAAAGTGCGGCGGCCTCTTTTTGGGTGTCCAAATTAGATGAATAGGTCTCTAGCATCTGTACATTGCGCATTTTTTCAATGATCACAAACGATAAGGTCTCTTTATCCAATCCAGCTTGCTCCGGTGAGATTGTCTGGGAAGTCTGAAACAATGGTCTTTCACCTTCCGTTAAAGGATATGGGGCCAATTTTAATAATGTTGTTTGGTCTAGATAGCTGATTGCTTGTAGCTTTGATGATACATGGTCAAAAAACAAGACAGCAAATGTGCCATTATCAAAGGCTACGAGAGGGCGATAATTCATATCTTCTTCCATGAGCTCAAAACTGATCGTTCGATCATTCTGCTTGAGGCTGAAATTGGGATAGATCATCGTCAAGTCCGTCAGTTCAGTCAATGTCATTCCCATTGAAAAAGGCGTCAACGATGAACCCCCTGCACCAATTACTTTGATTGCTTGAACACTTTCACCATCTGTATTGATTTCAATATACTGCTGATCATCTAGCTGATTGTAGACCCTCACTTCAAAATCATAGCCGGTACGATATGTTCGCACCGGCAAGCCATAATCTTCTTCAAAGTCTGAAACGGGTTCACCAATTGCATTGGCAAGTCCATCTGCTTTGATTGTTTCATAATTCATCGTCGTAGGCGCCTTGACAGGATTTTCAGAAAAAAAACTAGAATCTGAAGCGTGTTGGAAAAATACTGGTTGTAAATAGACTACCGCTAAAGCAAGGATAAACATACACCCAAACAAGATTCCTCTGTGCTTCATTTTTGATTCAGCTCCCTACTTTTCTTTGATTTCTATCAATAGATCCCCTGATTGGATCGGTTCTCCAGCAGTTACATATACGTGTTCTACCACGCCAGCAAAACGTGCTTCGACAGAAGTTTCCATCTTCATCGCTTCTGTGACCATCAGCGTTTGGCCTTTAGCCACGCGTTCGCCTTTTTGCACCAAAATTTCTAACACTGAACCACTCATCGACGCGCCAATTTGTTCTTTATTTGTTGGTTCAGCTTTACGTTTGGTTTGGACTGAACTGATGATTGAGTTGTCTTTCACCACGATTTCACGGCGTTGACCGTTCAAGTTGAAGAACAAGTTCCGATTGCCTTCGATATCTGCTTCGCCTATTTCGTCTAGGCGGATGATCAAAATCTTTCCTTTTTCTAATTCAACATTGATGGTTTCACCCAACCGCATGCCATTGAAGAATGTAGGTGTATCCAACACTTTGACATCTGCAAATTGTTCATAGGATGTGCGATAATCCAAGAACACTTGGGGATACATCAAGTAGCTCAACACTTCTTCTTGCTTTGGCTGATACCCGATTTTTTCGGCTAGCTCTTGTTTGACCACATCAAAATTGACTGGCTCTGCAAAAGCACCTGGACGTTCTGTGAAGGCTGGTCGTCCTTTTAAGATGATTTTTTGCAGTTTTTCAGGAAATCCTCCGACAGGTTGACCCAATTCCCCTTGGAAGAACGTTACAACTGACTCTGGGAAACTTAAGTTATCACCTTGCTCATAAATGTCTTGCTCGCTCAAACCGTTTTGGACCATGAATAAGGCCATATCTCCCACCACTTTTGATGAAGGCGTCACTTTGACGATATCACCAAACATCATGTTGACTTCATGGTAGACCTCTTTGATTTCATCCCATTTTTCGCCTAATCCCACAGCTTTGGCTTGCTGTTGCAGATTAGAGTATTGACCACCAGGCATCTCATGTTTATACACTTCAGTTTGCGGTGCGTTCAAGCCATTTTCAAACGCATGATAATACATCCGCACATCTTCCCAATAATGGTTCAGTTGTTGAATGTTGTCCACATTGATATCTGGACAACGATCGCCATGCAATAATGCATAATACAAGCTGCTCATACTTGGCTGACTGGTCGCTCCACTGACTGCAGACATAGCGACATCAACAATATCGACGCCGGCTTTTGTTGCCGCTGAATAAGTAATAATGCCATTACCGCTAGTATCGTGGGTATGCAAATGAATCGGAACATCGATACTATCTTTTAGTTCACTGATCAGACGATAAGCCGCTTGCGGTTTTAATAAGCCGGCCATATCTTTGATCGCGATGATATGGGCACCAAGATTTTGCAGTTCTTTGGCCATGTCTTTGTAATATTGGACCGAATATTTTTGACGTGTTGGGTCATTGATATCACCAGTATAACAAATCGTTGCTTCCGCGATCTTCCCAGTATCTCGTACCGCTTGAATACTTTTCTCCATTTGCGGGATCCAATTCAAACTATCAAAAATCCGGAAAACATCGATGCCTTGATCAGCAGCTTCTTTGATGAATTCCACTAAGACGTTATCAGGATAGTTTGAATACCCAACAGCATTCGATCCTCTAAAGAGCATTTGCAATAGCGTATTTGGCATCCGTTTGCGGAACATTCTCAATCTTTCCCAAGGGTCTTCTGTCAAGAAACGATAGGCAACATCAAATGTCGCGCCCCCCCACATTTCACTAGAGAACAATTGCGGAATGGCTTCTTCTGTCATAGCTGCAATTTTCTTGAAGTCATGCGTCCGAACACGGGTTGCCAACAAGCTTTGATGGGCGTCACGGAATGTGGTATCTGTTAGCAACACATTCTTTTGTTCGCCGATCCAAGACGTAACAGCTGCGGCACCATGCTGGTCTAAAATGTGTTTGGCGCTGGTAAAATGATCCAGGGTTTCAATATGTTGCGGCAAACGTGGCTCATTGTAATAGGGCTTCGTTTGTTTTTCAATACCAGGGAAACCATTGATCGTGATTTCACCAATATATTTCATGGTTTTGTTGCCACGATCACGAATACGCGGAAACTCAAATAATTCTGGTGTATTGTCGATAAAGGTCGTTTTGGCTTCTCCCGAACGAAATGCTGGATGAGAGATCACATTGCGCATAAAGAGAATATTGGTTTTGACGCCACGGATTCTGAATTCTTTCAAGCAGCGCATCATTTTTTGGATTGCTTGATCAAAGGTTGCTGCATGGGTACATACTTTAACTAATAGAGAATCAAAATATGGTGTCACCACTGCACCGGCATAGGCATTCCCGACATCCAAACGTACGCCAAAACCGCCTGGTGACCGATAGGTATCGATTTTCCCTGTATCTGGCATAAATTGATTTGCTGGATCTTCAGTCGTGACCCGGCATTGGATGGCTACCCCTTCAAAACGAATATCTTGTTGCTGAGGGATCCCTATTTCTTTGTGAAGATCCTTGCCTTGCGCAATCAGGATCTGCGATGTCACAATATCAAGATTCGTGATCATTTCAGTGATGGTATGTTCCACTTGGACTCTGGGATTGACTTCGATAAAGTAAAATTTGTCCCCTTCCACCAAAAATTCAACAGTACCTGCGTTGATATAACCGACATGCTTCATCAATTGAACCGCAGCTTGGCAGATTTTTTCTCTTTGCGCAGGATCCATCGACACACAAGGAGCCACTTCCACTACTTTTTGATGACGTCGTTGCACAGAGCAATCACGTTCAAATAAATGAACTACATTCCCATGTGTATCCCCTAAAATCTGTACTTCGATATGTTTTGGATTGCTGATATATTTTTCAACATAAACTTCGTCACTGCCAAACGCTGCTTTGGCTTCACTTTTGGCACGTTCATAGCCATCACGGGCTTCTTTTTCATCATGTGCCACCCGCATACCACGACCCCCACCGCCTAATGCTGCTTTGATCATAATTGGGTATTCATGTGTTTGGGCAAAGTCCAAGACTTCTTCGATCGTTTCAACAGGACCATCGGATCCAGGAATCGATTGAATGCCTGCTTCAATCGCAGCAGCTTTGGCTTTGATCTTGTCGCCAAAAATATCTAAATGGTGGGTAGATGGACCGATGAAAATCAATCCTTCTTCTTCACAGCGCTGCGCAAAGCCAAGGTTTTCCGATAAAAAGCCATAACCTGGATGGATTCCTTGTGCGCCAGCTTTTTTTGCGGTACGAATAATATCTTCAATATCTAGATAGGCGTCGATTGGTCGTTTGCCTTTACCGACTAAATAGGCTTCGTCTGCTTTGAAGCGATGTACTGAATATTCATCTTCAGCTGCATAGATCCCTACCGTTTTGATGCCTAGTTCCGCACAAGCGCGAAAAACCCGTATCGCGATTTCTCCGCGATTGGCAACAAGAATTTTTTTCATCTAACCACTCCATTCAATTGATCAATCATTTAAACTATATTCTTTCCTCTTTTCATCGGCGCTGATGTTCAAAACAAAACCAATACATATGGACAGCATCAACAAACTGGATCCCCCTTGGCTTAGGAACGGAAATGTGATCCCAGTCAGTGGAATGATTCCAGTGATGCCCCCTAAATTGATGAAAATCTGAGACATAAACAACATGCCGATCCCCATACACATCATCGAATTGAACGGATCTCGAGAGCGAATGCCAATCAAAAAGATCCGGCCAACCATATAAAATAAAATCCCTAAAATAATGATAGAGGGAATCAACCCTAACTCTTCCATAACGATCGAGAAAATATAATCGGTATGCGCTTCATTTAAGAAACCACGTTTTTGGATACTATTGCCCAACCCTCTTCCAAAAAGTCCACCATTGAACATCGCGTAGTAGCCATTGACCATCTGATGGCCAGTATTGTATTCATCCGCAAATGGATTCAAGTAAGAAGAAAAGCGGCTATAGACATACGTTGGCAAAAACTTTCCACCGGTCAGTCGTACTATGGCAATAATCAACCCACTGGCGACAACACCAGCGCCGCCTAGAATCAATGTATAAAGATAATTCAATCCACTTGAAAGCAAGACTGTAAAAGCCAACAATATAACGATCACAGCATTACCTAAGTCGGGATAAGATCCTACAATCCCACTATAAATTAGGACAATACCGACTGGGCGCCAAACTGTTTTCAAAAAGTCTTGTTGTATGCCTTTTTGACGATAAGATAGCGTGACTGCCAAAAACCAAATAACAATGAATTTCAGATATTCAGCAGGCTGAATCGAGAACCCTGCAATCGACAGCCATCCTAATGCACCATTACGGCGCTCAAAAAAGAACGCAGCGATCAGCAACACTAAAATGACGATCATGGCAATTTGGACAAATTTCTTGTTGCGAAAAACATCCGTCTTCATTTTGTACATAATGATGATCAGGATCAAACTTAAGACCCAAAATATGGCTTGATTGATCACATAAGATACAGAAGTTGTGGGATTTTTTGCGGTCATAGCCACATAAGATGTGGAACTATAGACCATCATTAATCCTGTGATACACATAAAAATATAAGGTAGTAAAATACTATAATCTAATAAATGTCTTTTTTTTACTTTTTCCGGCAAGATTATGCCTCCTTGCCTATCTCATTTGTTCGTTGGTCTTCATATACATCGCTATACAATTTGTTCAGATCTTTTTCTAAATCTGCCATTAATTGTTGACCTGTTTGATTATCGACGATTCCTAAACGAATCGCGAAGGCAACTTGTCGAGATAACCCGTACATCTGGGTATCGACGACTTCTTCAAAGGCTTTGCATTGCGCAATACATAAACTATTTTCTTGATTTTGAATCAATTTTTTGATTCTTTCTGCATCATCTTTCAGCAGATCAAGCGCTTTTGCGGAATCGATTTGCTCCATCCCAGTCCCCCCATTTCTTCGTTTCATTATTATAGCATATTCTATTGTTGATTTGCATCCATTGAAAAAAGATATTACAGGGAAAAAACGAACTTTATCTACCTATAATTCTGAACATTCGTTTTTTACTTTTTTTAATAATTAAATACCTGTTATTATTCGGAAATTGCTGAATGCAAAAAAGCGACTCCGTGAAACAAATACAAAATATGAAACAACCATTAATATTCCATAAAGTATAGAATTTGATAAAGGCTAGTTTAACAACCTTTTCCTAAAAAAAATCAGTACATTTTTCCACAATCCACAAAAAAGAACAGACGACAAATGTCGCCTGTTCTACTGATCAGATTTGATTTCATCCTCGCTATCATCACCAATTCTGCCGTCACCGTTGATATCTTCATCAGATAAACGTTCGACTTCTTTAATGAAGCCTTCACTGATTTCTTGATAACTTTGATCCCCGACAACTGCTTGATCAGGAATTTGATCAACGTTAGCAAAAAACTCGATATGATTATGCAAGTTTTCAAAACGCATCGGGGCATCACCACCATATTCGCCATCCAAATTGATCATCAAGCGATTGGTTTGCTCTGGCGCATCGACTTCAAGAAACGACGTCTTGGTATAAATCAACCGTCGATCATTGATATGTTTCCCACCATTCATCATTAGCGCCAATAAATGAACGATCTCAAAAATATTGGCTGTCTTCACGATGATCAATGAGAACTTACCGTCATCCAGCTTGGCATCTGGAGCAATTTGCTCAAAACCGCCAACAGAGTTGGTCAATCCCAAGAAAAACATTGATGCACCGCCAATGTATTCCCCATCTTCATACTTCAAGTGCATTTTGATTGGTTTGACTCGAGGCAAAAGTTCTGCGCCTTTGGCCAGATAAGCCAAATAACCAAAAACGCTTTTCAACTCAGATGGGACATCATACGTCAATTCAGTTAAATGCCCACCAGCCGCAATATTGATAAAATATGTGTTGGGAGTTTTACCGATATCCATTTTGACCGTCTGCTGTTTTAAGATGACTTCAGCAGCTGCCTTGATATCATTTCTGGGAATTTTCAATGCGCGGGCATAATCATTGGTGGTACCCCCAGGAATGATTGCCATCTTTGGGCGAACTTGTAAAGGTGCGATTCCATTGACGACTTCATTGATCGTACCATCTCCACCAGCCGCGACCACCAAATCAAAGCCGGCGTTGCCGGCTCTGCTGGCTTCATCGCGGGCAGAAAATGGGGCGGCGGTCGTCGCGAAGGCACTTGCTTCATACCCCGCTGATTCCAATACATCTAGAATATCGGCCAAATGTTTACGGATCAGTTCTTTCCCAGATGTCGGATTATAGATCACTCTTGCTCTCTTCATGGCTAGCCTCTTATCGTTTTGCTAATTCTTCTTGCAACAACTTATTGACGATGCCAGGATTGGCTTGTCCTTTTGTTGCTTTCATGATTTGACCGACTAAGAAACCTACCGCACGGTCTTTCCCATTCTTGAAATCATCGACAGACTGTTGGTTTTGATCTAAAACGTCATTGATCATTGGTAACAATTGTGCCGGATCAGACAATTGAATCAAGCCTTTTGCTTTCACCACTTCATCGGCATTTCCGCCATTTGTGATCAATTCTTTAAAGACTTTTTTGGCGATTTTTGAACTGATGGTGCCATCTTCGATCAAACGGATCATCCCAGCTAAGTTGTCTGGTGTTAATTTGGTATCTGGCAGCTCGATTTTTTCACTGTTCAAATAAGCGGAAACTTCACCCATCAACCAGTTTGATGCTTGCTTAGGATCTGCTCCTGCATCGATCGACGCTTCAAAGAAATCAGACATTTCTTTTGTCAAGGTCAAGACCATTGCGTCATACTCAGGCAATCCCAACTCTGAAATATAACGAGCCCGGCGTTTTTGCGGCATTTCCGGCAAACCTTCACGGACGCGTTCGATCCATTCGTCGTCGATCACAAAGCGAGGAATATCTGGCTCTGGGAAATAACGATAGTCAGATGAACCTTCTTTGACACGCATCAACAAAGTTTTGCTGGTTGCTTCATCAAATCGGCGCGTTTCTTGTTGGATCTCGCCACCTGATAATAGAACCTTGGCTTGACGTTTTTCTTCAAAAGCTAAACCTTTCTTGACGAAAGACATTGAGTTCAGGTTCTTCAATTCGGTTTTGGTACCGAAAGCTTCTTGACCATATGGGCGCAATGAAATATTGGCGTCACAGCGCATTGACCCTTCTTCCATTTTGACATCAGAAACTTCGGTAAATAAGATAATTGAGCGCAAGGCTTCTAAATAAGCATAAGCTTCTTCTGGTGAACGCATATCCGCTTCAGATACGATTTCGATCAACGGTGTCCCTTGACGGTTTAAGTCGACATACGAATAGCCGCCTTTTCCGTGCATGTTTTTACCCGCATCTTCCTCTAAATGGACGCGTTCGATCCGAATCTTTTTCTTTTTGCCTTCTACTTCGATCTCAATCCAGCCGTCATGGCCAATTGGTTGATCAAATTGAGAAATTTGATAGGCTTTTGGATTATCTGGATAAAAATAATTTTTGCGGTCGAAATGCGTTTCTTTTGAAATCTCACAATTTAAAGCCAACGCTGCTTTCATTCCAAATTCAATTGCTGCCTTGTTCATCACTGGCAGTACACCTGGATAACCCCAATCGATGACATTGGTGTTGCTGTTTGGCTCCGCACCAAAATGCGCAGGTGCTGGAGAGAAAATTTTCGATTCGGTTTTTAATTCTACGTGGACTTCAAGCCCAATGACTGTTTCGAAGTTCATGCGTTGTCCCCTCCTAAAATCACTGGTTGTTTGGTATGAAAATCAGTCGCTTGTTCGAATGCATAGGCAGCTTTATACATCGTTGCTTCATCGAAATGTTTACCGATGATCTGCAATCCAACAGGTAAGCCTTCTGAGAATCCAGCAGGAATCGACATTCCTGGTAAGCCTGCCAAGTTCACTGGAATCGTCAAAATATCATTCAAATACATGGTGATTGGGTCATTGATGTTTTCACCGATCCCAAATGCCACTGTTGGAGAAGCTGGTCCAATGATCAAATCATATTTGCTGAATACTTTGTCGAAGTCTTGCTTGATCAAGGTCCGAACTTGACCCGCTTTTTTGAAATAAGCATCATAGTAACCGGCACTCAATGAGAAGGTACCCAACATGATTCGGCGTTTGACTTCTTCACCAAAGCCCTCACTTCTTGAATTGACATACACATCTTCCAAATTAGAAACATTCTCAGACCGATAACCATAACGGATACCGTCAAAACGTTGCAGATTTGAACTTGCTTCAGAAGAGGCAATGATGTAATAAACAGCCACACCATATTTAGAATGAGGTAAGCTGACTTCTTCCACCGTTGCGCCTAAAGCCTTGAATGTATCTGCTGCTTTCAAAATCGCTTCGCGAACGCCTGGTTGAATGCCTTCACCCAAATATTCTTTTGGCAAGGCAATTTTCATTCCTTTGATGTCACCAGTCAAGCCAGCAGCAAAATCAGGGACTGAAGCACCTGATGAAGTGCCATCTTTCGCGTCAAAACCGCTGATAGCATTCAATACTAACGCATTGTCTTTGACCGTACGTGTCATAGGTCCGATTTGATCTAATGAGGAAGCAAAAGCAATCAAACCATAACGAGATACCCGTCCATAGGTGGGTTTTAGCCCCACGATTCCGTTGAAGGCAGCTGGTTGGCGGATGGAACCACCCGTATCACTTCCTAAAGAAACTGGTACTTGTCCAGCAGCAACTGCTGCAGCAGAACCACCAGAAGAACCACCGGGTACTTTGGTTTGATCCCACGCATTTTTTGTCTTCTTAAAGTAAGAGGTTTCGGTACTTGCACCCATAGCAAATTCATCCATGTTCAATTTACCAACTGGAATCAAATCAGCTTGGTACACTTTATCCATGACTGTTGCATCATAAATCGGATCAAAATTACCTAAAATTTTTGAAGCTGCTGTTGTTCGAATATCTTTGGTGACGATATTGTCTTTGATTCCGATGGGAATACCAGATAAAACATTGCTCTCAGTAATGCCTTTTCGATCGATTGCTTGCGCTAACGCATGCGCTTTTTCTTCATTTAATGCCAAGAAAGCATCGATTTGCGGTTCAGTATCTTTGATTCGTGCAAATGTCTCACTTGTCAAATCTGTTGCAGTGATTTCTTTGGAAATCAATAAAGTATGCAATTCTTCGATACTTTTGTTAAATAATTCAGTCATTAGGCACCGGCCTCCCCATTGTCAATAATCGCAGGCACTTTGATAAAGCCATCTTCTGATTCTGGTACATTCTTCATCAATTCATCCCGATCCCATCCGCCGATGGTTACATCTTCTCTCATGACATTGATCGTTTCCGCAACATTTGACGTAAATGGCACACCTTGAGTATCTACTTCCTCAAGTGTTTCTACCATATCGATAATTTTTCCTAGCTGAGAAGTAAACTCATGTAATTCATCATCTGAGAATGAAAGTTTTGCTAGTTTGGCAACGTGTTTGACTTGTTCTTCGCTGATCGCCATAAAATCCTCCTCTTTCTTGCATCCGTAACATACGTTTTGCGTTTTTCCAATGTATTGTATCATTTTTTTCATGATTCATGAAATAGAAATTGAAAATTATCATAGTTAATTGAAAACAAAACTAGAAATCGTTTCTGCGCCCGCTTCTCTTGAAAGAAAGGCTTGCTGTCCTGTGATCGATCCAATCTGCACTTCGATCACACCTGGGACTTCACTGAAAACCGTTTCTATTTGTTTACCGACATACTGTGTGAAACTCGTTACTTCTGTTTTGCTGTAGTAATTAGAATCAATCGTAATCACTAACTTTTGAATCTGATCATCCACATAGTACACTTTCCCGCTGACACCCGCCAAATCCGGGAAAAAGGAAACGATCACATCTCTAAAGGTGGTGAATTTACTATTTAAACCATCATCTGTTGCCGCATTTGAGGTGCCCGAAGCAACTGGCAATGTAAGATGTGCTTCACTGACCTTCTCAAATTGATCAATGGTCGTACCGCCATCAGTACTCACTGCTTGATAAATATAATTCCCGCCAGCGGGATCATTCTTGGCGCTTTGTTCAAATAAGCCAATCACGATAGGAACGGCTGAAAGGCCTTCTATTTGACGTACATAGGTCAAAACTGTATTCACAGTTTTCCGTGCATTTGCCATCAACGCATCTCTTGAGACTGTCATCGTTTCCTCACTGCCGTAGTAGACACTATTAAAAGCAAAACCTAAACTAATGCCTGCCAGCGTCTTACCATCTTCTTGCAAAAAGTTATGCTCCAGCAATTGCTGGAAAATAATTGGTTCCTCTTGATCAGCCGGGTTCAATCCCTGGTTGTCTTCATCATCCGTTGCACGTTTCAACCAGTTTTTAATGGTATCTGCAGCAATATATTGTCCTTCTTGGAAATAGTGATTATCAACGGAAAAGGTATCATACGACAACCGCAATAAGCCATTCTCAAAATTGGCTTGATTAAAACCATTATTCAAATTTTCAGCGTTTAATTTCCGGGCAGCACTGGTCTGATATTTTCCCTCCGTCATCACGGCTTGATAAACACTATTATCGATACGACCGGTGGTAATGTTGCCACCAGTCGTCACATCGCCTTGATCGATATTGGTGATCCCTTTTTCGAGATTACCACAACCGCTCAATAGGAACATAGTTGTCAACAAAAATAAACAGTTACGTTTCATCCACCTGACTCCCTTCAATAGCTGCAACCATTTGTGCTTCTTCCCAAACAGTCACCCCTAAATTCTGGGCTTTCGTCAATTTACTGCCAGCATCTTCTCCAGCAACCACGATATCGGTTTTTTTCGAAACACTACCGGTTACTTTGCCGCCAAGATTTTCAATTTTTTCTTTCGCTTCTTCACGGGTAAAATGAGACAGTTTGCCTGTTAAAACCACTGTTTTCTCTTTGAAAGGTGAATCAACGGCGGATAAATCAGCCTGCCGCACACCTAAATAGGTGAAATTGACGCCACCTTTTTCAAACTCATCGATCAATTCATGGACTTCATGGTTGGCAAAATAAGCTGCAACACTTTCTGCGATCGTATGTCCAATCGATTCCAACGCAATGATTTCTTCTTCTTTCGCTTGCTGCAGTTTACGCAGATCACCAAAATGTTCTGCCAAAATCTTGGCCGCTTTTGATCCAACATGACGGATACCTAAACCAAAAATCAAGCGTTCTACCGAGTTGCTTTTGCTGGCTTGAATCGATTGCAGCAAATTGGCGGCGGATTTTTCTTTGATCTTGTCTAAAGTCAGCAGCTGCGCTTCGGTCAAGAAATATAAACCAGCCGCATCATTGATCAATTCTTTATCAAACATCTGTGCCAAAACTCTTGGACCGAGTCCATCAATATTCATCGCATTCCGAGACACAAAATGACTCAATCCTTCCTTGATTTGTGCTGGACATTTTGGGTTGATACACCGCAAAGCGACTTCTTCATCCAAATGAATCAATTCGCTTTTACAAATCGGACAATGGGTTGGCATAACATAAGGCTGGCTTTCAGCGTTTCGTTTATCTACCAACACTTTGGACACTTCAGGAATGATATCTCCTGCTTTATATATGATCACGGCGTCATTCAAGCGAATATCTTTCATTTTGATAAAATCGACATTGTGCAGACTTGCTCGACTAACTGTCGTTCCGGCTACACGTACTGGTGTCATCACCGCAGTTGGCGTAACGACCCCCGTTCGCCCAACCGTCCATTCAATTGTTTCAACGACTGTCTCGGCTTCTTCTGGCGGAAATTTATAGGCCGCAGCCCAGCGTGGCGCTTTGACTGTAAAGCCTAACTGATCCTGGTCTGCGAATTGATTGACTTTGATAACGACACCATCGATTTCATAAGGCAATTGACTGCGTTTTTCATGGAATTCTTCAATATATGACCATACTTCTTCAATAGAATGACAGACCCGGCGTTCATGATTGGTACGAAAACCTAATTGATCTAGTTCATGCAATGCCTCAAATTGATCATGGGCCTCGATTGGACCAAAGTCAGCAAGCGTGTATAAGAAAGTACTCAAATTACGTTGTGCAGCAATTCGGGTATCTAGTTGCCGTAAACTACCTGCAGCCGCATTTCTGGGATTGGCGAACACTTCTAATCCGTCTTCTTCTCGCTGCGTATTCAGCTTCAAAAAAGATGCTTTCGGCATATAACATTCTCCGCGGACTTCTAATGATACAGGCTCTCTTAATTTCAACGGAATCGATTTGACTGTTTTCAGATTTTCGGTGATATTTTCACCAACTGTCCCATCACCACGGGTAGCACCACGCACAAATCGGCCATTTTCATACTTAAGGGAAATCGACAAACCATCGATTTTCAATTCGCAGACATAGTCGACTGTTCTTCCTAGTGCTTTTTGCACGCGGGCATCAAAAGCAATGATTTCATCTTTATCAAACACATCATTTAAGCTGTATAAAGGAATATCATGGGTCACTTTCTCAAAACCGGGCAAAATTACCCCACCCACGCGTTGGGTAGGTGAATCTTCTGTGACGAGTTGAGGGTATTCAGTTTCTAATGCGACTAGTTCAGCATACAATTGATCATAGACATAGTCTTCAACTGCAGGTTGATCTTTCACATAGTAAGCATAGGCATACTGGTTTAGTTCTGTGCGCAACGCCTCGGCGCGTTCTTGATGCTCTTTCGACGGAATTTCCATGGACAAGGCCCTCCTTACTTTTCAATTTTTTCGATTGGGGCAAATGCCGCTAATAATCGTTTGACTCCTTGTTGCGGGAAGGCAACATCCAGTTCTGTGTCTTGGGCGCTGCCAGATGTCCGAACGATCGTACCCAGACCCCATTTCTTATGATTGACCTTTTCCCCTACTTGCCATTGACTGCCAGCAGCGGCAGTGGTTTGTTTTGAATTGACTGTCGTTTGACGGGGTTGGGTATAGCCGGGTTTGAACACTTTCGGTTGAAAGGGTGTTTGGGCCTTTGGCTGCTGTCTTTCCCCTAAAGACTGTAATAAGTCTTTTTCGATTTCTTCAATAAATCTTGATGGACGATTGTATTGCGTCCGACCGTATAATGTACGAGAAAACGCGTTGGTCATGAATAGCTCTTCTTCCGCACGAGTGATCCCCACATAAGCCAAACGTCGCTCTTCTTCTAATTCACTTTCTTCCATCAACGCTCTTGAAAGGGGGAAGATATTTTCTTCTAGTCCAATCAAGAAGACTACAGGAAACTCGAGACCTTTCGCAGCATGCAGCGTCATCAATGTTACTTGGCTGCTTTCTTCTTCATAACTGTCGACATCTGATAAAAGGGCCAGATCATTTAAGAAAACAGTCAGTTTTTCATCTGGTGCATCGGCATCATCCTCATTTTGACTTTCAAAACGTTGATCAAATTCTTGCGTCACAGATAAAAACTCTTCTAAGTTTTCTAAACGTGCTTGGGCTTCTAAGTTATTTTGATTCTCTAATTCCTGACGATAGCCGGTTTTATCTAGAATCTCTTTGGTCAATTCGGTGATCGACAGATACGGAATCATCTCAGCAAAACCTGCCATCATCATCCCAAAACTGCCGATTTCCTTTCCTGCTTTTCCGGAAATATTGGCTAGATCAACATTGATGGCCGCTTCTAATAGCGACCATTCATGCATAGAGGCAAAAGCCCGTAATTTTTCTACGGATGTTGCACCGATACTTCGTTTAGGTACATTGATGATACGTTCTAAACTCAAAGAGTCACTTGGATTCGCAATTGCAGATAGATAAGCGAGAATATCACGGATTTCTTTACGGTCATAAAACTTTCTTCCTCCCACCATCGTATATGGAACGTTGGCTTTCAAAAGCATTTCTTCAATGATCCGTGATTGGGCATTGGTACGGTATAAAATAGCAAAATCGCCAAATTTCCGATTCTTTTCGGCAATTTGCTTTTGCATCTCACTGACAATAAAGCGTGCTTCATCTCGTTCGCTGTCACCGCGATAATAGGTGATTTTTTCGCCAGCGGCATTTTCCGTCCACAATTTTTTATCCGGACGATTGCGATTATTACGAATCACTTGGTTGGCTGCCGACAAAATCGTTTGCGTGGAGCGGTAATTTTGTTCCAATAATATGGTTGTCGCGTTAGGATAGTCTTTTTCAAAGTCCAAGATATTTTGCATATTGGCGCCTCGCCATCCATAGATACTTTGGTCAGCATCGCCGACGACACATAGATTCTTGAAGCGAGCAGCCAATAAATTAACCAATGTGTATTGTGCATGGTTGGTATCTTGATACTCGTCGACATGGATATAGTGGAATTTACGTTGGTAAAATTGCAAGGCATCTTCGTTTTCTTGCAGCAAGCGAATCGTGTTCATGATCAAATCATCAAAATCCATACACTGATTATTACGCAATTCTTTTTGATACAGCGCATAACAACGACCTACAATCTGTTCGAATAAACTACCTTCTAACGCTTGGTAAGCTTCTGGCGTTTGCAATTCATTTTTTGCATGAGAAATTGCCCCTAGAATCGAGCGAGGATCGTATTTTTTCGGATCGATATTCAGTTCTTTCAAGATCCGTTTCATTAAAGTATTTTGCTCAGAAGTGTCCACGATCGTGAAGCTTTTGGCATAGCCGATGCGATCGACATCTCTACGCAAAATGCGGACACACATCGAGTGAAATGTTGATACCCATACATCTTCTCCACCACTGCCTAACAAGTTGGTGACCCGTTCTTTCATCTCTTTGGCTGCTTTGTTGGTAAACGTGATTGCTAAAATATTCCATGGATTGACGCCTTTTTCTTCTATCAAATACGCGATGCGATGGGTCAACACCCGCGTTTTGCCACTACCAGCGCCCGCCATCAATAAAAGCGGACCTTCAGTATGCATAACGGCTTCTTTTTGCCGTGGATTCATTCGTGCCAATAATTCAATTTTGGATGACATGTTTTTAAACATCCTTTCTTTCTCAATCTCTTCAATTATAGCATTATCCATTGCTTCGGAAAACCGAACGGGTCGAAAATTTCTCTGATTCAAATCAACAACTCTTCCTATTGATTATTCACCCGCTTTCATTCCGCTGTTGAGATATTTTCTCGCGAATCACCTTTTTTGCCCAATATTTATGTAAGTTGGTTTATCAAAAAACTATTGTGATATAAACCAGATAGGATTACCATAGAAAGGAAAGTGGGGAATCAAATGAAATACCTAAATAAAAATTATATAGATACAACGCGCTTGCTCTTTATTTTTAAGGGAATGATCGTAGGTGCAGCTGCAGGGGTGATCGTCAGTTTATTCCGACTGTTGATTGAAACCTTAAGCGACTTGGTGGTATCGATTTATCTCTATCTGGGTGATCACCTGCAATACATTCCATTATGGTTGATGGTATCGCTTATTACAGCAGCAATTATTGCTTTACTCGTTCATTCTGAACCGAATATCAAAGGCAGTGGCATTCCGCAAGTAGAAGGTGTATTAGCAGGAGAATTCTCTTACAATTGGTTTGCAGTCTTATGGAAAAAATTTATCGGCGGTATCTTAAGTGTCGGATCAGGGCTTTTCTTAGGTCGTGAAGGACCCTCGATCCAATTAGGAGCAGCCGTCGGTCAAGGAATCAGCACCTGGTTCAAAGGACCTTCTTATGAAGAAAAAATTCTGATTTCCAGTGGGGCTAGTGCAGGATTATCGGCAGCATTCAACGCACCGATTGCCGGACTTTTGTTTGTATTAGAAGAAATCCATCATTCCTTTTCTCCATTGGTTTGGTTGACTGCTCTAACCTCAGCAATCACCGCTAACTTTGTTTCCTTATATTTTTTCGGCTTGCAACCTGTCTTGTATCAGGGAACGATCAAAGACTTACCCCTAAAGTTTTATGGTGCTTTAGTGGTGCTAGGTCTTATTTTAGGCATTATGGGTAGAATCTACCAATTGAATCTATTGTCATTGCCATCATTATTTAAAAAGCTACCAATAAAATCAAGTTGGTATAGCCTGATCCCCTTTACGCTGATTGTACCGATCGGTCTATTTTTCCCTAGCTATTTAGGCGGCGGCAATCAGATCATTCTCAATTTGGGACATTTGCAACAACCCCTCTTGCTTTTGGTTGGTCTATTTTTGCTGCGTTATCTATTCTCAATGGTCTCTTATGGTTCGGGGTTGCCCGGCGGTATTTTTTTGCCTATTTTAACGCTTGGCGCAATCTTGGGGGGAATCTATGGATCGATACTGCATACTTGGTTTGGCTTAGACGCACTTTACATAAAAAACTTTGTGATCGTTGCAATGGCAGGCTATTTCACCGCTATCGGCAAAGCACCGCTGACTGCGATCATTTTAGTGACTGAGATGGTCGGGTCTATCAATCACTTGATGCCTCTTGGCCTGGTCAGTTTGACGGCATACTTGGTCGTCGATCTGTTAGGCGGTCATCCAATCTATGAAACGCTGCTAGAGCGTCTTCATACCAATAAGACAGCTGCAATCAAAGGGAAAACCCACGTGATCGAATTGCCAGTAACTGTTGGAAGCATGTATGATGGCTGTGCTGTTCGTGATCTGAATTGGCCTGAAAATAGTTTGCTGATCCGGATCCGACGCGGTGAACACGAACTGATCCCTAAAGGTGATACCATTCTTCAATCTGGTGATTTGCTTATGGTCGTGACTGATTCTGTCAGTTCAACGAAACTGATCAAAGCAAAAGCATTATTGTTCAATCAAAATACCCCCTAACAAAAAAAGGAAAAGAGACCTAGCTGGTCTCTTTTCCTTTTTTATTTGCGTTTATTGAAAATACTTTTCAACCAATTTCTGATTGACATAGATCGATACTTGCCCATCATTCACTGGGAATACCCCTTTTCCAGTATCATCAAGAACTACTTGGGCTTGATTGTTGCCTAAAATATCAACAAACGTTTCACCGCCATGGATCGCACTAATGGTCATCTCTTTTTCCGCACCTTGTGCATTGGTCATCACTACCGCTAAACCGGAAAGTTCATGGTCATAATCACCGGTCAACACCCAACCAACGACGCTAGGATCATCAAAATAATCTACTTGATTGCCGAAAGCCAATTTTTCTCGTAATTTCATCATATGGATCAGAGCATCACCCACTGGCCCAACGTTTTGTTCAGGGATACCAAACAGATCTCCCCAGAAGACAACTGGCGTGCCTGCTTTGCGCAGGAGAATCAACGAATAAGCATGGACTTTGAACCATCCATCGACCCATGATTCTAAACTTTGACCGACTTGTGTATCATGGTTGTCAACAAACGTAACAGCATAGTCCTCCCTTGAGTCAATCAATGTATTGGCAAAAATTTGACTCATGTCATATGCACCATTTGAATGAGATGCTTCATATAAATTATAATGCAAAGGTACATCGAACAAATTGATCAAATTGCCAGAAGAGTCAAGATACTCTTCTAACTTAGGTAAATCACCAGACCAGTACTCTCCAACGACGAAAAGCTGCTCACCCTTTTCAGCTCGACGGTTCAATAACCAATCTGCATAGTAATTGAATTCGATATGTTTGACTGCATCCAATCGGAATCCGTCGACATCCGTTAAGGCTAAATACCACTTGCCCCATTTGTCTAATTGCTCGACCGTCTCAGGATTTTCCATATCGAGATCGCAGCCCATCAAATAATCATAATTGCCCATTTCGTCGTCAACCTGATTTTCCCACCCTTTGTCTGCGATGTTGAATAACGCATGATCTTTGGTCCGATCATCATAGTCGACACCAGAAAAGTTTTTCCAAGTCCATATATAATCATTATACATGCCCTTACGACCAGGGAAGGTGAATCTGGTCCACGCTTCGATCTCTTCTTCACAACTGATCTGTTCATTTCGATTGTTCCAATCGTATTTTACAGCAGGTATGACTTCTTTTTCATCGCCGCCGATCAAATGATTAAAAACGATATCGGCGTAAACTTCCAAGCCGTGTTCTTTTAACGACTTGATGGCAGCTAAATATTCATCTTTGGTACCATATTTAGTAGGGATTGACCCTTTTTGATCAAACTCGCCTAAATCATAGTAATCATATACCCCATATCCGACATCTTTAGAACCAGCTGTTCCTTTATAAGCAGGAGGAAGCCAAATTGCTGTGAAGCCATATTCTTTTAATTCTTGACCCATATCTTTTAACTTATTCCAATGTTGGCTATCTGCCGGTAAATCCCATTCAAAACCTTGTAAAACAATTTTGTTTGTCATCATAATCCCCCCTCATTCAATTAAGCCAAAGAATAGGCGAAATTGTCAAATGTTAAACCATTTTACCCTGTTGGATGACTGACTATCTGAACGATTATGACCGTTTAATAATATTTACGCTTACATTTTGGATGTTTTTTGTTGTTTTTGATTGATTTTGGATGTTTGCTATGGTACTATGACAAGTGAAGAGGTGATGAAAATGCTTACAGAAGAGCGGCATCAGACCATTTTGAACCGTTTAGAACTAGAGGAAATCGTCAAAGTCAGTGACCTGATCCAATTACTTGAAGCTTCAGAATCTACTATCCGCAGGGATTTACAAGATTTGGAAGACAAAGGATTGCTCGTTCGAATACATGGTGGTGCGAAAAAAAGTCAGCAACTGGGATTTGAACCGAGTATGACCGAAAAAACAGCAAAGTTCCAGTCTGAAAAACAGTTGATTGCCAAACAAGCTGCCCGCCTGATCAAGGACGGCGAAGTGATCTATTTAGACGCAGGCACAACCACTTTAGAAATGATTCCTTTTTTATCAAAGATTCAAGAGTTGAAAGTCGTCACAAATTCTGTCAAACATGCTTCGCTGTTGATCGATCATGGTATCGATACATTGATCTTGGGTGGAACGATCAAGATTGCGACAAATGCTGTTTTGGGAATCAGTGCTTCTGAGCAGCTGCGAAAATTACGTTTCAATCGCTGTTTTATGGGGATGAATGGTGGTCATACTGAAGCCGGATTTACGACACCAGATCCGGAAGAAGCGACCATCAAGCAAATAGCCATTGAGCAAAGCCAGCAAGCTTACGTGCTATTGGATCATTCCAAATTTCAGCAAACCACCTTTGCCCAAGTGGCAGCGATCGAAGCTGCAACGATCATTACCGATTATTGCCCGAAAAATTATCTCACGAAATTCCGAGCAAAAACAACTTTATTGGAGGTATTCGAATGATTTACACGGTAACACTCAATCCATCGATCGATTTTATTGTTCATGTCGATCAACTAACGATTGGTGCCCTAAACAAAATGACCCAAGATTTCAAATTACCTGGTGGGAAAGGAATCAATGTTTCGCGGATTTTGAAACGGATCAATATTGATTCGACTGCATTGGGCTTTGTCGGCGGATTTACGGGGAAGTTTATCAGCGACTGGTTAACAAAAGAAGCCATTCACAATCAATTTACGGCCGTTGCTGATGATACCAGAATCAACATCAAACTTAAATCTGGTGAAGAAACCGAAATCAACGGATTAGGTCCAGCCATTCACGCTGATGAAATTGCTGATTTAAAAGCCAAATTCAACCAATTGCAACCACACGATATTGTAATTTTGTCTGGCAGTAAACCTGCTGGTCTTGCTGCAGATTTTTATGAAGAATTGATCTCATTGGTCCAAAAAGCTGGTGCTGATTTCGTCATTGACACCACTGGTGCTGAACTATTTGCGGCTTTACCTGCCCGACCACTATTGATCAAACCAAATAATCATGAGCTGGCAGAATTATACGAAACCTCATTTTCAACGATAGAGGATATATTGCCATACGGCCAAAAAATGTTACAAGACGGTGCAAAAAATGTCATCGTGTCTTTAGGTGGCGACGGCGCTTTATTATTTAGCGGCGATAAAATCTACCAAACAAATGTACTGAAACGCCCATTGAAAAATTCGGTTGGGGCCGGTGATTCAATGATTGCAGGATTTATTGGGCGCTATGCGAAAACGCAAGATGTCGTTGACGCATTCAAATGGGGTGTGGCTTGCGGAAGTGCAACAGCTTTCTCTGATGATTTAGCACAAGCAGACTTCATCCATGAATTGTTGCCAGAAGTCGAAGTCAAAGAGATATTTATTTAGGAGGATGGAAAAAATGAAAATCAATGAATTGCTGCTTAAAGATGCCATGATCATGGATTTGCAAGCTGCTGACAAAAAAGGCGCTATTGATGAAATGGTCGCAAAATTATACGCGGTTGGGCGTATTTCAGACGAAACGATCTACAAAGATGGTATCTTGGCTCGTGAAGCGCAAACATCGACTGGCTTGGGTGATGGCATCGCGATGCCACATGCCAAAAACAGCGCTGTCAAAGAAGCAACTGTCTTATTTGCAAAAAGCAAACAAGGCGTGGATTACGAAGCATTAGATGGTCAACCAACCTACCTATTCTTCATGATTGCTGCACCTGAAGGAGCCAATGATACCCACTTACAAGCCTTGGCTGGTCTATCTCGTCTGTTGATCAATCCAGAATTTGTCGATAAATTAAAATCAGCAACTACACCAGAACAAGTACAACAACTATTTGCTGAAGCTGAAGCGCAACAAGAAGCAGATGCAATCGCTGAAGAACAAGCAGCAAGCCAAGCAGCCGCACCAAACAGCGACCGTCCCTATTTGGTTGCTGTAACAGCATGTCCAACTGGTATTGCCCATACCTATATGGCAGAAGACGCATTGAAGAAAAAAGCCAAAGAATTAGGCATAGATATCAAAGTTGAAACCAATGGTTCTGAAGGTATCAAAAACCGGTTAACGGAAGCAGATATTGCCCGCGCAACAGGTGTCATCGTCGCAGCAGACAAAAAAGTCGAAATGGATCGTTTTGACGGCAAACACTTAGTCAATCGTCCAGTCAGTGACGGGATCCGCAAAACAGAACAATTAATCAATGAAGCATTGAGTGGTACAGCACCTGTTTTCCATGGTTCTGGTCAAGCTTCAGCAAATGATGAAGATGGTTCAGCTGATGGCTCTGTTGGTCAACGAATCTATAAAGATTTGATGAACGGTGTTTCCCACATGCTGCCATTCGTTATTGCCGGTGGTATTATGATTGCCATTTCATTCATGATCGATCAATTTATCGGCGTGCCTCAAGACTCTTTGAGTCAATTAGGAAATTACAATCAATCCGCTGCTTGGTTCAACCAAATCGGTAGCGCAGCTTTTGGATTTATGTTGCCTGTGCTGGCTGGGTTTATTGCCTCAAGTATCAGTGATCGGCCGGGTCTGATTGTTGGTTTTGCTGCCGGTGCATTAGCTAATAGCGGTGGTGCCGGATTCTTGGGCGCATTGATTGGCGGTTTCTTAGCAGGTTATGTCATCAAATTCTTACGGTCATTGTTCAAAGGATTGCCAAAATCATTGGATGGTATCAAAACGATTCTCTTCTACCCTGTTTTCGGCTTGTTGATCACTGGTTTCTTAATGTTGATGATCAATGTACCGATGAAAGCTATCAATGATGGCTTAAACACATTCTTAACTGGTCTAAGTGGTACAAACGCAGCATTACTAGGCGCTTTATTGGCTGCTATGATGGCGGCTGACTTAGGCGGCCCGATCAACAAAGCTGCTTACGTATTCGGTACTGCAACATTAGCTACAACAGTCGCAGATGGCGGAAGCGTCGTAATGGCTTCAGTCATGGCAGGCGGCATGGTTCCTCCATTAGCTATATTTGTCGCTACATTGTTATTCAAAAACAAATTCACCAAAGACCAAAAAGAAGCCGGTTTGACCAATATCGTCATGGGTCTATCATTTGTAACGGAAGGTGCGATTCCTTTTGCAGCAGCTGATCCGCTTCGTGCAATCCCAAGTTTTATCGTAGGCTCAGCACTCACTGGCGCATTAGTTGGCGCCTTCAATATCCAATTAATGGCTCCACATGGCGGTATCTTCGTTGTTCTATTATTATCTAAACCTTTACTATTCTTGTTATTCATTTTGATTGGTGCGATCGTTTCAGGAATTGTTTTCGGGTTACTAAAAAAAGAACCAGAAATTGCATAATCAAAAAAAAGCAGCTCAGGTGAGTTGCTTTTTTTATGGATGTTTCGCTAAAATTTGTTGTTCTACCAGTTTTTGGACATTCATAAAATAAACCCGCAATTTCTTGCCATTCTTCTTCAATGTAACGCGAGTGTATTTGTTATTTCGATGAAGATAACCGAAATGGATATCTGACAAAGTATCTTTTAAAGCTTCGATGGGCAATGACACTAGGGCTTCTGAAGGTAAATAAAACTGCAAACAGGCAGTATAATCTTTGAAGGCATCGTCTGTAAATGCCACCTCAAGGTGATTACGAATGTAAAACGCATAGGCTTCAATTCCATTATCTAACGTGAGTTCCGGCTGCAAAACAATATAGTCCATCATACGCAACCGTTCGCGGTCGATCCATGGAAAATAGGCTTGGGCATTTAAATAGCCTTTGACACGGCGTTCTTGGTAATTTTGTTGGACCAAATCAAAACTACGTGTCACAAAATGGGTGGCTTTTCGTTTGGTCGTCGGCTGCATTTGATCGTTTTGATACTGGATCGTCTGAATGATCTGCGGGCCATAGGCATATTCGATAAAGGGTTCTCTGAAGACCCCTACTCCATTATCCCAAGCCAATTGATCAATGCCTGTTTGATCACGAAACAGTTGTTGGTAACTTAAATTCACCTCATGATCCCACTGATCAGGGTGGCGGTATAACTCCACTAAAACAACATTTTGATCCAACAGGTTGATACTTTCCACTTGTTGCGTATCCATGATGATCACTCTCGGGATGATCTGCTCATAATAGGCGGAAAAATACATGCGCCAACACGAGGTTAGTGTATATCCATTATAAAAAACATCATACCCTGCGAATTGATTACAGTCGATGACGATCTCTTGATGGATATTCTTCCTTTTAGGTAAGGATTCGATTTCCTTTAGGCTTTGAAAATTCTTCCTCTTTTCAATGTTCTCGACGTTATGAACCAAATATTCATCATAAGGGCGAATATAAGCAAATAAGCCATTATTGACCATCGTCGTATCGAAATAATCTTGAATCACACTTCTATGCGCGTCAAATACTTGTTTAGTCAATAAGTGACGCTGTAGCACAGCGTCTTGAACGATATGGATACTTGATTCATTTTCTCCATCTGTGACGATCAGTTCAACACTTGCGTGGTCTTTCCCTTCTTGAAGCAACTTTTTGATTAATTCGTAATCATATGTACGTTTCAATTGTTGATCCATATAGAATGCTGTTGGCTGATAACAAACGCGTACCAGCACAAGCCAATGATCGATTTGTTGTTGTAAGGCAGCTGCTTCCAAAGGCGCTGACTGAATGAAGCCATACATTTTCTCTGTCTTGATCATTTTGTTCACCTCGTTTCATTGCCTTTTATTTAATTATAGTAAAGCATTTGGTGAATGAACACTATTTCGCTTAATTTAGATGAAAATCTGTACTATTCGTGATAAACTAAAGTTCCTTGGAGGTGAACAATATGGGCTTAAAATTCCAACGAGAAGATTCCCTTGACAAAATGTTCGACGATATTGCCTTTCTTCCCGACAATGATAAAGACAACAAAAAGCAAAATTTAGATATCGAACGATTTTTAAAAGATGAAACAAAAGAAGCAGCGAAAGACACAAAAAAAAAGAATCAAGAACATAAATAAGCTAAATCAGACAATCGACAAACTTTGTTTGCCAGTTGTCTGATTTTTTTGTCTTGATTGGTTTGCGTGAAGGCTGTACTGGCTATCACCTACTAAAATATTCAGATGCATTGATGTACCCTTAGTCGTAAAAACTAAACGCAAGTTTCTGTTCTATACTGGAGTGTGGCTCTCTACCAAATAGGCGCTGAGCTATTTTTTGAGCTGACGCAGTATTCTGGTAGCGTTGATAGGCAATAGATGTGCAATGATGATTGGCTATTTCGATCGAGACTGCGTTACTAGCATCACAAAAAAACCGCAGATTTACGCTGCGGTTCCTCAATAATGTCTTTATTTGATTGCTTCTTCAATTGCTTTCCATGCCTCTTCTTTTCCTTGTTTAGTAACCGCGGAAAATAAAATGAAGGTATCGTTGGCATCGAACGAGAGTGCTTTTTTGATCATACTTTCATGCTTGTTCCATTTACCACGAGGAATTTTGTCGGCTTTCGTGGCAACAACGATCACTGGGATCTCATAGTATTTCAAAAAGTCATACATCTGTATATCCTCTTGCGAAGGGGCATGACGTAAATCAACCAAGGAAACGACTGCGCGCAATTGCTGGCGTTCAGCAAGATACGTTTCAATCATTTTCCCCCATTTGGCGCGTTCGGTTTTCGATACTTTCGCATAGCCATATCCAGGGACATCGACAAAATGCAATGCTTGTTCGATCAAGTAAAAATTTAGGGTTTGTGTCTTTCCTGGTTTAGAGGATGTGCGGGCTAAATTTTTCCGATCGATCAACGTATTGATAAATGAAGATTTGCCGACATTTGAACGGCCAGCTAAGGCGATCTCTGGTAGATTCGTATCCGGGTATTGTGCTGGCGCTACAGCACTGATAATAATTTCAGCATGATGTACTTTCATCTACTCACTCCTTTCCTGACTCTTTATTTTACTCAAAAAAAAGCCGGATAGCAATAAGACCATCCGACCAAGTCTGAATTAGACTGCTTTTTTTGTTTCTTCATTGTAAATGATTTTGGGTTCCCCTTGTTCTTTGGCCGCTTCTTCCGTAATGATCACTTTTTCGATCGATTCGTCAGAAGGTACGTTAAACATCACGTCCATCATGATGTTTTCGATGATAGACCGTAAACCACGGGCACCTGTATTGCGTTCAATGGCTTGATTGGCGATCGAGCGCAATGCTTCAGGTTCAAAAGTCAACTCAGTATCATCCAATGCCATTAGTTTTTGGTACTGTTTCACTAGGGCATTTTTAGGTTCAGTTAAAATATGAACCAAATCATCCGTTGTTAATTTTTCTAAAGCTGCCATAATAGGCAAACGACCGATAAATTCAGGAATCAGTCCAAATTTCAATAAATCTTCTGGAATGATTTGCTGCATGACACTTTCCCCTTCAGAAAAGCGTTTGTTATTGGTGCCAAAACCAATCGTTTTTTCACCCAAACGGTTTTTGACGATCGTTTCAATACCATCAAATGCGCCACCAACGATGAATAAAATATTGGTTGTGTCGATTTGGATCATTTCTTGATGCGGATGTTTGCGGCCACCTTGAGGCGGTACACTAGCGGTTGTGCCTTCTAAGATTTTCAGCAATGCTTGTTGGACACCTTCGCCAGATACATCACGAGTGATAGATACGTTTTCGCTCTTACGGGCGATCTTATCGATTTCATCAATGTAGATGATTCCTTTTTCGGCCATTTCAACATTATAATCAGCGGCTTGCAACAGTTTCAACAAAATGTTTTCAACATCTTCACCGACATAACCTGCTTCTGTTAAACTTGTTGCATCTGCAATTGCAAATGGTACGTTTAATGAGCGAGCCAATGTTTGCGCTAAAAATGTTTTACCAGATCCCGTAGGTCCAATCAAACAAATATTGCTTTTTTGTAATTCAACATCTTCAGCTGACGCTTCCACGTTGACCCGTTTGTAATGATTATAGACAGCGACTGCCAACGTACGTTTGGCACGATCTTGTCCAATAACATATTCATTCAGCACATTGAGCAATTCTTGTGGTTTAGGCACTTCAGTAAACTCACGGATTGCTTCTTCGTAGAACTCTTCATCGATGATATCTTTACAAAGATCGATACATTCATTACAAATATAGACGCCAGGTCCAGCGACGATCTTTTTGACTTCTTCTTGTGTTTTCCCACAAAAAGAACAACGAACAGCTTCATTTCCATTTGTGTTATCGTACATACTGTTCACCCCTTGAATATTTTCCAACCTGTTTTAAAGGAGTGGAATTTTGAAGACCAACTTTACAGTCTTCATCAATCATATCATATCTTTTTTGAAAGAAAAAGTTCTTTTTGCTTTCCATAAATCTTTCTTATCATTTGTTAGTAAATCTTCTATTTCTTTGCGAAGCATCACATCAAAAAACGGCAAACACCAAATGATGTTCGCCGCAAATGTCATACGTGATTACGCTTCTTTGGCAGTTCCAGTCACAACTTCAACTGCTTTTTTCATCGTAATGTCATGTTTTAACATATCTTCTGTTAAGACACGTTTGATTTGGTCAACTGGCATGTTATAAGCTTCAGATAATTCTTTGATTTCGTTTTCGATATCTTCATCTGTCGCTTCCAAACCTTCTGCTTTAGCGATTGCTTCGATCACAAGATTTGTTTTGACACGAGTTTCTGCTTCACCTTCGAATTGCGTATGCAAATCAGCTTCAGTAGAACCAGTTAATTGATAGTACATTTCAGGAGAGATTCCTTGTTGTTGCATATTGTTTAGGAACTCATCCATTGAACGGTGTACTTCATCATGAACCATTGAATGTGGCAATTCAAGGATTTCTGCATTTTCAACTGCTTGACGGATCGCAGCTTCATCTTTCGCGTCTTCTGCTGCTTTTTCTTTTGTTTCTGTTAATTCAGTGCGGTATTTTTCTTTTAGTTCAGCCAATGATTCAACGCTATCGTCGATATCTTTTGCGAACTCATCGTCTAGTTCTGGTAGTTCTTTGGCTTTCACTTCATGAACAGTCACTTTGAACACTGCTTCTTTACCAGCTAAATCTTCAGCTTGGTAGTCTTCAGGGAAAGTAACCGTTACGTCTTTGCTTTCGCCAGCTTTTGTCCCAACAAGTTGTTCTTCAAAGCCAGGAATAAATGAATTAGAACCTAATTCTAATGAGTAGTTTTCACCTTTGCCGCCTTCAAATGTTTCTTCACCTAAGAAACCTTCGAAATCGATCACGACTGTGTCGCCATTTTCAGCTGCTTCATCTTCTTTGATGACTAATTCAGCTTGTGATTCTTGTTCACGTTTGATACGTGCATCCACGTCCTCATCAGTGACTTCACGATCTTGTTTTTCAACAGTTAGATCTTTGTAATCGCCAAGTTTCACTTCTGGTTTCACAGTAACTTCAGCTTTGATTGTCCAATCTTCACCTTTTTCCATGCTCACAACATCGATTTTAGGTTGAGAAACTGGATCGATTCCTGCTTCTTTTACAGCTGCTTCATATGCTTCTGGCAAAACAGCATTCAATGCGTCTTCATATAATGCTTCTTCACCATACATACGGTTGAAGACTTGACGTGACACTTTTCCTTTACGGAAGCCGGGTACGTTCAAGCTACCTTTCACTTTGTTGAATGCCGTTGTTAAGCCTTTTTGGATTTCAGCTTGGGCAATCGTAAATGTTAAAGCACCATCATTTGTGCCTGTTTTTTCCCAATTTGCAGTCATTTATTTCCCTCCGAATATTAATTATGTTTGACATATGAAATAGTTTCATGCATACCTTTAAATAGTACACTAACGTTGTTTAATTGTAAACATTTTACAATGAAAGTTACAAATTTTTCTCTTAAAACTGGGTTTCTTGCAAGATTGACCGCAGTCTTTCTTTGCGGTTTTCAATGCTATTTTTCGTTTTAGCACGGCCATCTTTTTCGTTTTCTCCACGATAGTCTGCTACATAACTGGCGATCCAAGTATCAATTTGCGTTTCTTGTGGTAAAAAAGGATAACTTATGGCTAAATGATCACTGATTTCAGCAATCACAGATTCAGCCAAAATTGGGTCTTCTTGCGCGATCGTATCGTTGATCCGCGCCATGATTTGCTGATATACAGGCATCTCTGGCAGCAAAGCCAACTCACGCGGATTGATTTTTCTTAAATCCCCCATGTAATCCACGACTGTGAATATTTCTGCAACATCTAAACGGACCAACTCTTCCACTAGTCTTGGAATCAGATAAGCGTTTCTCAACCGCGGCAGCAAATCGCGAACCAACTCCGTAAACTGATGACTGGTCATCCCCTGAACAAAGCTCTGCCATTCTCGATAATTGACAGGTTGGCGCAAATTATCTATTTTTAGCAGCTGTTCTTTTTTGGCTAAGTGATCTTCCATCCCGAGAATCTGCTGCACTTCTTCTACCTTATCGATCTCAAAGCGTAATTGCTGCAACATATTTGAAGCAACTTGTTGCCGTTGTCCAAGGCGCAGCCATCTACGTGCCTTGAGGTACTGACCATCTAGAACATATAAGTGGCCAACTTGCAAAAAACCGTCTGTATCTTGCAGATAATAATCTAAATAATCATCCGCGGTTTCCAAAGCTTTGGAAAAATCTTTTAACTGCTGCAAACATTCCACTAACCACTGATTGGTATCGAAACAACGATCCAAATCATAGAGTTCGCGGTATAGCCGATAGGCTTGCAAAAATTCTTTTGCTTGATATGCTTTTTCCGCCGCCAATCTCAGTCTTTTTTTCGGACTAGGAAAATCGATTGTTTCTCCCATAGATAACACCTCGGTTTTGTTTTAGTGGTGGAAAGACATCACCGCAACTATCTTATCACATTTCTTGATGGACATCGGCATGATTGTTAAAGGCCTTGATCATATTGATCGTCACCACACTGGTATCTGCAAAATAATCAGCTGCATGTTGTTTGTTTTTGCTGAAGATCGTCGGTAAATAACCTAAGTAAAACAACCAATAAAATTGTAATACATAGCGCCCACATAACTCTCTGATCAAGACTGTCTGCCAACTCAGTACCTCTTCTTGGAAAGAAATCACGCGAATACCGAAAATCATTTTACCAATCGTTTGTCCGTGATTGTACTTAGTCAACAAAACAAAATATGCTAGATAGATCGCTAAAGATACCAACTGATAGATACCAAAAGGGTGCGCCCCTGCTGACAAACCGCTTAAGCGATAGACACTGCCGATCGTGATCTCAGTGACTGAATGTATCAAGATCAAATCAACTACGAATGCGAACAAACGAATCCAAAAGCCGGCATAGAAATAGTTAGGAAAATCATTGATTGGACGTGGTTGTTCCGCTTGTTGATCTGGCATTTCATATTGTTGCCATTCCCGTTGATTTTCTTTGATTGCTTCTTCCGTATAGGCTTTTTTTTCAAAAGACGATAACACTTGCTGGTAGAAATCATCCGGGTGGGACCCATTTGTGTTATCTTGTGTTGGTGCTGGATGCTTACTTGATTGTTTTTCTTGATTCATCTTACTCACCTCCGTAGTAATACAACGGTTTCGGTGCGTCGCTTGTGCCTAAGCTTTCCATCAGTTCCAAAATACGGTCAGTATTTGATGCTTTTAATCCTTGAAACTCTGCCAACTTCGACCCAAGCCATGTCGTAGCAAAGCCAGTATTTTCCACATCATAAATAAATATTTCTGCATTTTCCAGATTTAGATCTTGCTGCATCGCAGCCAATGCATCTTCTGGAAAACCTATCTCATCAACCAATCCGACTTCTAATGCTTGTTGCCCATCATAAATACGTCCATCAGCAATTTTTCGGACAGCTTCTTCGGTCATCCCGCGACCTTCAGCTACGATATCGACAAAACGGCCATACGCATTATCGACATACGTCTGCAACACTTCTTTGTCCGCTTCTGTTGGTTCTCTAGTAGCAGAACCAACATCTTTCAAGGCACCACTTTTGATTGTGCTGTCTTCAATCCCCAATTTTTCAAACAAACCAGCATAATTGATTCCAGACATGATGACACCGATTGATCCGGTCACAGTTTCTTCCGTTGCAAAAATCTTATCAGCACCCGCAGAGATATAGTACCCGCCACTTGCCGCCATATTCTTCATCGATACATACATCGGAATGCCTTCTTCTTTGATTTTGGCCAATTCCCGAGCAATCTCGGCACTTTCATAGACGCCTCCTCCTGGCGTGTTGACTTCCAGTAAAATACCACTGATTGTCGGATCTTGCTGGATCATGCGCAATTCTTCCAAAAAGCGTTGATGGTCATACGTTTCTGAAGTGAATAAACCACCACTCGAACTGCTGGCAATCGTCCCCTCCAATGTTAAACGCACGATCCTTTGGTCTGAATCCCCTGCAACGATCGGTGTTTCTGCAATTGTATTGCTACCGTAAAACAGCGCATTCAACCCTTGCAACGCTGAAGTATCCTCTGTTGTTTCTCTAGTGGTCAACAGGGAAAACACACCCGAACAAATAAATAACCCCGCCGCAATCGCTACGGCTATCCATCTTCTCTTATTCATTTTTTTCCTCCTTCTTGATTTTGATCCACCATCATCAATATAGATTTTTTATGACGATCACATCTTCAGCTGCGTTGCTGACATCGAATTTGGCACTTTTTTCAGTTAGGACATAACCGCCAAAAAATTCTTTGGTCAGTTCATCTTGCACTTGAAATGGTTTGGCGGATGCCAACGATACTGATCCCGGCAAAATCTCTTGCAAACTATCCCAGCCAGTATCCAAGAAAATTTTGGTCTCATCTGTTACCTTATCGTTAGCCGCCAACGCAGCTACTAATTCTTTCAATTCAGAAAACTTCATACAATTCACTTGTTCTGCCATTTGATTTCCTCACTTTCTTTCTCATTAATTGTAGCGAAATTGAAAAAAAAAGGATAGTCATATGAGAAAATTTCATTGGAATCTTTTCTTTGAACCCAATAGTTTGACTATTTCCCGAGACTGAAAGTTTGTTTAAAAATATTTACATCTATACCAATTTTATTTATTTTACCTATCTATTGACATAATAATCTCTAAATAGTATCATATTGCTTGTATTTCTATAAAATACTTTTCAGGAGGATAGATATACCAATAAGGATAGCGCCTGATCTGGCAACAGATGACGAGGAAAGAGTTTATCGAAAGTTTCGGCGGATGGCTCTAGGGACTGCACTCTACAAGCAAACACAAATCGCATTGAAAAATGTCCACAAAATGTTTGCTGCGCAGATAGAAATACATAATCGACAGAAAAAATTTTGAAAGTAGGCTTGTCATTATGTGTGGAATTGTAGGAATTGTTGGAAAGTCAAATGCAGAACAAATTATTTTAAATGGATTGGAACGCTTGGAGTACCGTGGCTATGATTCAGCAGGTTTATACGTGGCAGATCGTACTTCTGATCACTTAGTCAAAGCGCAAGGAAGAATCAAAAACTTGGAAGCTAAAGTGACACCAGAGGTAACAGGAACGATCGGCATCGGTCATACCCGCTGGGCAACACATGGCAAACCTTCAGAACGCAACGCCCACCCCCATACCTCAGGAAACGAGGAATTGGTTCTGGTCCATAACGGTGTGATCGAAAACTTTGAAGAATTACATGATACTTATTTAAAAGACCATCTTTTTGCTGGGCAAACCGACACTGAGATTGTCGTTCACTTAGTTGAAGCGTTAAAAAACCAAAACAATAGCACAACCAAGGAAGCCTTTAAAAAAGCTTTATCGCTGATCCGCGGCTCCTATGCATTCGCTTTGGTCGACAAGAAAGATCCTGATACGATTTACGTTGCAAAAAACAAAAGCCCGTTATTGATTGGCCTTGGTGATGGTTTCAACGTCATCTGCAGCGACGCTTTGGCGATGCTGGATCAAACGACCCATTTCGTGGAAATCGAAGACGGTGAAATGGTGACTGTTCAAGCGGATGAAATCAAGATTGAAGATTTGAAAGGCAATTTGGTCTATCGTGAATCTTATGAAGCACAGCTTGATTTAACTGATATCGAAAAAGGGACGTATCCCTACTACATGCTCAAAGAAATCGACGACCAACCAACTGTTATGCGTCGTCTAGTGCAAGAATATCAAGGCGAAAACGGTGAAGTCCTGATCGATCACCAATTGAAAGCCGAAATGATTGCAAGTGATCGTATCTATATCGTCGCTTGTGGGACCAGCAATCATGCGGGTTGGGCAGCAAAAGCCATTCTCGAAACGCTAACAGAGATTCCTGTTGAAGTACATTTATCAAGCGAATTTGGTTACAATACGCCGTTGCTTTCAGCAAAACCCTTCTTTGTTTTCTTAACTCAAAGTGGTGAAACTGCAGATAGCCGCCAAGTATTGGTCAAAATCAACGCACTGGGGTTACCAAGTTTAACGATCACCAATGTGGCTGGTTCAACGTTATCTCGTGAAGCCAAACATACCTTATTGCTGCATGCTGGTCCTGAGATCGCTGTTGCCTCCACTAAAGCTTATACTGCACAAATCGCTGTCATGACTTTATTGGCTAAAGCGATTGGTGAAGAAAAAGCGGTGCCTGCTGCTGTTGATTTTGATGTCTTTCATGAATTAAGTATCGTTGCATCAACCATGGAAACATTGGTGGATGAAAAAGCGATGATCAGTCAATTTGCTGAAGACTTTTTGGCAACTAGCCGTAATGCCTTCTATATTGGCCGCGGCAATGATTATTATGTGTCAATGGAAGCCGCGTTGAAATTAAAAGAGATTTCGTATATCCAAGCAGAAGGTTTTGCGGCTGGTGAATTGAAACATGGTACGATCGCCTTGATCGAAGAAGGCACACCTGTGATCGGCATCATTTCTGAAGCTGTTACTGGATCTCACACGCGAGGCAACTTGAAAGAAGTCGAATCTCGCGGTGCCCATACTTTAGTCATTGCTAGTCAAGAACTAGCAAAACCCACTGATCAAATCATCATCCCGACTGTCCATCCTTTAGTCACTAGTCTTGTTTCTGTTGTACCAACACAGCTCTTGGCCTACTTTGCGACATTGCAACGTGGTTTTGATGTAGACAAGCCGCGTAATTTGGCAAAGTCTGTGACAGTTGAATAAGTTTTTTAAACGTTTATCGCGTTGAACAAGGTTAAAACAAAACAAGCAACATTGCCGATTTACCTGGCAATGTTGCTTGTTTTGTTTTAACGGGTTTTCTAAAAGTTTTTTTCTTTAAAGACTTTACAGAATCGATATTTAAACGATTTTTTCAACTAATTCGACTTCTCGTTTTTCATACACCACGTGCCATTAAGAATCACAAGAACCATGACCAAAACAATAAAAACTGCAAGAAACAAAATTTGCAAAACCAATGACCAATCATCAACAAAGGAATTCATCACCGCAACAAGCATACCTATTACAAGAAAACCGACACCATTCACCAAATACAGACGATTCAAATCATATTTGGTTTTCTTTTCTTTCGGGGCTGTGTTGTACCCTGCAATCAATTGCCACCCATGACCAGATAAGAATAAAACGCCAACTAGAACAAATATCACAGCGATCAGCCATCCAATGTTAAGTCTCATAGCAACTCGATCCCCTTTCAAAACTACGGTCAATCAATCTATCACATGACATAAAATAGAATTATATGATTATTATACTAAAAATCGAATAACAGTCTACTTACAAAAAAACCAACGAATCAACGTTGGTTTTGGTATCCTTATTCTGCACCAATTTCCTCACGGACAACTGCTGCGATTTTATCGACATAATAATCAACTTTTTCAATCGTTGGCGCTTCTGCCATGACACGTAGTAATGGTTCTGTTCCTGAAGGACGAACCAAGATACGGCCTTCGCCGTTCATTTCGGCTTCAGCTTCTGCCACGATTTTCGCTATAGCAGGTACCTCCATCGCACCATTTTTATCTGTCACACGGATGTTGACCAATTTTTGTGGATAGATCGTGACTTCGCCAGCCAATTCAGATAGTTTTTTACCTGTTTGTTTCATGATATTCAATAGTTGAATACCAGAAAGCAAGCCATCACCCGTCGTATTGAAATCTAAAAAGATCATATGCCCTGATTGTTCACCACCAAAGTTATAATCATTTTTACGCATTTCCTCTACTACATAACGGTCTCCCACTTGCGTGATCACGTCTTTCAAGCCAATTGCTTCTACCGCTTTGTGGAAACCAAGATTACTCATCACGGTTGTGACGATCGTCCCTTGATTCAAGCGTTTTTGTTCGGCTAAATACTTGGCACAGATATACATGATTTTATCCCCATCGACAATATTGCCTAATTCATCAACAGCAATCACGCGGTCACCATCTCCGTCAAATGCCAAACCCGCATCTGCCCCTTTTTCGACAACAAATTGAGCCAATTTTTCAGGATGTGTCGAACCAACGCCATCGTTGATGTTCAGGCCATCCGGTGAGGTACCCATTGTGTAAAAATCAGTTTCTAGATCAGCAAACAAACGATTGACACTGGTCGCCGTCGCCCCATTGGCTGCATCGACACAAACCGTCAAACCTTCTAAATCACCTGGAATCGTCTGACGCAAGAATTGAGAATATTTGAGTAGACCTTCTGGAAATTCATCAACTGTACCCAACCCTTCAGCTGAAGGACGTGGCAACGTATCTTCTGGCGCATCAAGCAATGCTTCGATTTCAGCTTCTTGTTCATCTACCAACTTGAAACCATCATTTCCGAAAAATTTGATTCCGTTGTCTAAAGCTGGATTATGTGAAGCTGAGATCATGACACCTGCACTTGCCTTTTGCACTTTCGTTAAATAGGCAACCCCCGGCGTTGAGATCACGCCTAATTGAAAGACTTCGATCCCAACGGATAAAAGACCAGCAATCAAGGCGTTTTCCAACATCTGACCTGAAATACGGGTATCTCTCCCCACCAAAACACGGGGCTGACGATCATCTGTTTCGTGCTGACTTAATACATAACCACCATAACGGCCTAATTTAAACGCTAATTCAGGTGTCAATTCTTTGTTGGCTTCTCCACGAACACCATCTGTACCAAAATATTTTCCCATTTTAAAAACCTCTCTTATTCGTACTCTTTTCAATTTGTTGATTCAGCTTCACTTGTTGTTGATTGTGCAGCACTTTCTTGATCACTATCTGAATCAAGATTTCCTGAAGTATTCCCTGTAGACTCCGACGTCTCCGGATTGCTTGTCGTTTCAGAATCAGCCTCGTCGCTTTCATTTTCAGCTTGTGCAACCGGTGTGATTTGGATCGTGACTTCAGTTGGCTCGATCGTTGTACCTTCAGGCGCAGGTATTTGAACCGTTTGCTCGGTTTCTGTCGTAATCCCACTGATATCGACTGGCACACCAACTTGTGCTGTTTGATCCAAAACATTTTGCGGTCCCGTTAGCGCAGCACTGATACTGCTCATGCGATAAATGTAATGCGAGATTCCATTTGGAATCGCTCCTTGCTGGGTGACGAATAACTCGACATCTTTGGTTGGTGCTTCCATTGTGATTGCGACATCTACCGTATCTGGATCCGCAACGATCGCCAATGGATTTTTGTTGATATCCCACGCTTCGATTACAGCCGACACCGTTCCTGAATCATTTGGGATGTCATCAGGATCAACAACTGCAACGACCCGGTCAATATCCGCTGCTGTTTGTTCTCCAGTGGTAATCGTGACTTCTTTTGGTGATGCAACCATTGATGCAATCGCAAAACTGCTGCTATCATCTTCAGTTGAAACAACCGGTTCAACTGTAAAGGTTTTGGTGACTTTCTTCTCGATCGTTACAGTAACCGTCGTCGGGTCGATCTCTGCCGTCACACTCGAGCTTAAGTTCTGTACCTCTAACGGCACTTCATGGGTACCGACATCTAGATCAGATAAGTCAGCAACCACGCGAAAACTCCGAGTTTCTTCATTTTTTTCAGCATTTAATTGCACACGATTGCGGCTGCTTAAGGTCACATTGACCGTTGTTTCAAAACCTTGTATAAAAAAATCATCTGTATCATAAATCGTCTGGATCGGTACTGCATCGATTTCTTCTTCATAAGCATTTACTGCCCCAGAAATATTGACTTGTAAAGAGGAACCACTAGCAATAAAAAATAAAACCAAACTAAAGAACAGCGCTAGTATACCATAAAACACATTCTGACGGCGATCCTTCTTGCTCATTTTCTTCCCCCTTTATTGACCCCTTCTAGGAAAGATTGCAGCACATTGCGTTTGCCAGTTTTTTCTTCAGGCACCAACTCTCGATTCAAAATCGCTAGATATTCTTGACGTGACAATTCAGTCATCATTCGATTGTTCAAGGTAATACTGACATCCCCAGTTTCCTCCGATACAATCAACGTCAACGCATCACTGACTTCTGAAATCCCCACTGCAGCCCGATGCCGTGTACCAAACTCTTTAGGAATCAACGGACTTTCAGAAAGCGGTAGATACGCACTTGCTACTGCTATTTTATCTTCTCTAATGATCACTGCGCCGTCATGCAACGGTGTATTGGGAATAAAGATGTTGATCAATAATTCGCCTGTCACGTCAGCATCCAGGGCAATCCCGGTTTCAATGTACTCTTCCAACCCTGTTGTTCGTTCGATCGTGATCAAGGCACCAATTTTCCGCTTCGCCATATATTGAACAGCTTTATCTAAGGACTGAACCAAAACTTCATCTTGATGTTTCTCATTCTTAGATGTTTTGAATAAAGAACTGCGACCCAAATGTTCGAGCCCTCGACGGATCTCTGGTTGAAAAATAACGATTGCAGCGATCACACCATAGGTGATTACTTGATCCATCAACCAAGACAATGTTTTGAGTCCGATGATCCCAGCCAAAAAACGCAAAACAATAAACAAACCGACCCCTTTGAACAACTGGATCGCTTTGGTTCCACGCACCAACTGGATCAGCTTATACACCAAATACCACACAACGATGACATCTAAAACATTGACAAAAAATGAGAGTGAAAATATATCAAATGAGAGCAAATCTCTCCAATAATCCAAATTAAAAAAATCAGTAAAATTTATCGACATAAACAGCCTTCCTTTATTCTTAAGACTTCAAACAATAGTATAACATACGTCGTATTCAAAGATTCAAAAAAAAACAAAATTATGAAAAAGTTTCAAAATCAATGAAAACCTCTGATTAAAGTCTACCATGTTTTTACGATCAAGGTTGATGAAAAGGCTTGTCTACGGCAATTTAATTTGCAGAATCAGTCAAACAGAAAAAGAACAGAGGGATGAAAAGAAATCATTTTCTCTTACCTCTGCCCTTCTATCCAATTTATTGCTGACTGTCCGAGATCATTCTTTGTTTTGCTTGCGTCGTTCGGCTCTTGCCGCCCGACGCGCCTCTTTTGCTGCTTGCTCTTCTGGCGTCAGTGTTCTAGCTTTGTGTTCTTTTTTGCCTTCAACTGGCATCGTTTGTTCGGTCAAATCTGCTGATGAACGGCCAGCGTTACGGTCAAGGCTTGTTTTCTCTAATTTTGCACGTATTTTCTCTTCTATTCCAGCCATCCGTGCATACCGATAAAAACGTGTTTGCGCATCATTGACGGTTTTAGCAAATAGGCCTTCGCTTGCCTGCGCATTGGCGTTTTTTAAAGATGCAAAGCGAATTTGGGTATCCATAAAGTCAGGCATCAAGTTGAAATCAGGCTTCTTATAATCCAATGTCATCGGGTTCTTTCCAGCTTCCGCCATTAAAGGATTGTAGCGATACAATGACCAATAACCTGAAGCAACAGCTTCCTTGGCTTCTTTTAATGATTGGCGCATACCGCCAGCCAATCCATGGGTGATACAAGGTGTATAAGCAATGATCAGTGAAGGTCCAGGGAAGCGTTCAGCTTCTTCAAAAGCTTTGATTGTTTGCATTTGGTTGGCACCCGACGCGATTTGTGCCACATAGACTTGGCCATAAGTCATCGCCATCATACCAAGATCTTTCTTGGCTGCATATTTTCCATTTGCTGCAAATTTAGCGATTGCTGAAGCAGGCGTTGCTTTCGATACTTGCCCGCCAGTATTCGAATATACCTCATTATCCAACACCAAAATATTGACATCTGCACCAGAAGCTAGTACGTGATCGATTCCGCCAAATCCAATATCATACGCCCAGCCGTCGCCACCGATCATCCATTGACTTGGTTTCACAAAAAGATCCTTGTCTTCCAATACTTGATTGATTGATGGGTGTCTATCTGCATCAGCAGTTAGGGCTGCCGTTAATTTTGCTGCACGTTGTTGCGTACCAGCACTTTCTTCACGATGGACCAACCAGTCCTCAATCAAAAGATTTGTGGCTTCTGAAACGAAAGACTGCACAGTCTTCAGTTGTTCCGCCAATGCTTCTCTGCGGGTTTGATTGGCCAAAAACATGCCATAGCCATATTCTGCATTATCTTCAAACAAGGAGTTAGACCAAGCCGGTCCTTGACCATGCTCGTTTGTTGTGTAAGGCGAAACTGGTGCGGCAGCGCCCCAGATAGATGAACATCCAGTGGCGTTGGCGATCATCATCCGATCACCAAACATTTGGGTCAGTAATTTCACATAAGGTGTTTCCCCGCAGCCGGCGCATGCCCCCGAGAACTCCAATAGTGGCTTCTTAAATTGGGAACCCATGACCGTCCCAGGTTTTGCTGGGTTTTCTTTTTGTCGCAATGTCATTGCAAACGCCCAGTTGACCGCCTGCTCTTTTTGATCCTCATATGGGCGCATGGTCAATGCTTTGCCCTTGGCTGGACAGGCTTCTACACAAAGCCCACAGCCCGTACAATCTTCAACGGATACTTGAATCCGGTATTTCTGACCATCTGTTCCGCGCATTTCTCTGACGATGAATCCTTCTGGTGCTTCTTCCAGCTCATCTTCGTCAGCCAAGAAAGGCCGAATAGCAGCATGAGGGCAGACAAACGCACATTCATTGCACATCGTACAGCGATCGGCTAACCACTCAGGTACTTCAACCGCAACGCCGCGTTTTTCAACAGCACTCGTACCCAAAGGCATAGTGCCTTCTGTCATATGATTGCGAACTAGCGTACCGACAGTTAACGCATTCCCTTCCTGACGATTGACAGGTTCAACGATTTCACGTACATAGTTTGAGATAGCCTCTGACTTTTTAATCGGTACTTCGATGGTAGCCCACTCTTGAGGAACGTCGATTTTGTGCAGCAACTCGATCGTCCGATCGATCGCTAGCTGGTTTTTTTCAACGATTGCCATTGACTTGTGCCCGTAACTTTTCAATGCTTCCTCTTTCAAAATAGGTATGATTTGATCGATAGGCATAATATCCGCCAGATAAAAGAAAGCAGTTTCCATCGCGGTATTGATCCTGCCGCCCAAACCGACTTCCATGGCCAATTGCATGGCATTGATGGTATAAAAATTGATTTCATTTTCAGCCAAATATCGTTTCATCTTTTTGGGGAGATGCTTCATGATCTGCTCTTCGTTCCAAGTGGTGTTCAACAAGAAAGTACCACCTTTTTTCAACCCTTTTAATAAATCGTAAGTATGCAAATAGGCTGGTGTATGGCAAGCGATGAAATCTGCATGTTCGATCAAATAGGTTGAACGGATCGGTGTGTCTCCAAACCGCAGATGAGAAATGGTCAACCCGCCAGATTTTTTGGAATCATAATGAAAATAGCCTTGAACATATTTGTCCGTTCTGTCACCAATGATTTTGATTGCTGATTTATTGGCGCCCACTGTTCCGTCTGAGCCAAAACCCCAAAATTTCGCTTGAAAAGTCGTTGGATTGGTCAAGTCTAAGGTCCCTTTAGATGACAAGGATAACCCGGTGACATCATCGACGATACCAATCGTAAATCTTTTTTTCTGTATTTCTTTAGGACGCAACAGCTCATCAAAAACCGCTACAACCTGATCTGGCGTGACATCCTTGGAACCCAAACCATATCGGCCACCGATGATCGATGGACGAATGGCGGCATCATACATGGCACTTTGCACATCTAATAGCAGTGATTCGCCATTTGCCCCAGGCTCTTTGCTGCGATCAAGCACTGCAATCGATGCAACTGTTTGCGGCAATTTTTCCAAAAAGACCGCTAACGGGAACGGGCGATACAAGTGAATCGTCAACAAACCGACCTTTCTGCCTTGTCGATTCAAGAAATCGACAGTTTGTTGGATCGTTTGTGCGGAAGAACCAATCGTGACAACCACTTCTGTTGCATCTGCAGCCCCATAATAATTGACCAAGTCATAGGATGTGCCTCGCAGCCGATTGATTTTTTGCATATACTTGCGAACGATCTCTGGTAACTTATCATAATACTGATTCACGGTTTCTCGTTGTTGGAAGTGAATCTCAGGACTTTGGTTGGTACCGCTGATTGTGGGATGGTTGGGATTCATCGCTTTCTTACGAAAAGCTGCCACCTTGTCTTGATTGACCATCTGCGCCAACTCTTCATATTCAATGACATCGATTTTTTGAATCTCATGACTCGTCCGAAACCCATCAAAAAAGTTCAAGAAAGGTACGTTGGCTTCGATGGCAGCCAAATGTGCCACTGGTGCTAAGTCCATCACTTCTTGCACAGAACTTTCTGCTAGCATCGCAAATCCGGTTTGTCTGGCAGCCATTACATCGGTATGGTCGCCAAAAATATTCAAGGCGTTGGTTGTAACAGCACGACTCGCCACATGGAATACCCCTGGTAATAACTCACCAGCGATTTTGTACATATTAGGTAGCATGAGCAGCAATCCTTGTGACGCAGTATACGTAGTCGTTAAGGCGCCCGTTTTAAGCGAACCATGGACTACGCCTGCGGCACCTGCTTCTGACTGCATCTCAACCACTTTGACTGGTTGGCCGAAAATATTTTTCTTTCCTTGCGCTGACCATTGGTCCACCAATTCTGCCATCGTTGAACTAGGCGTGATTGGATAAATCGCAGCTAACTCCGTAAACGCATAAGAAATATAAGCCGCAGCTGTATTGCCATCCATTGTTTTTCTTCTCATTATTATCTATCTTCTTTCAATCATTCGATTTGCACAATAAAATACAATTAATTATAGCTGATTCAGCAGGATTAATAAAGATTTCCTTACCGTTTACCGTCAAATTCGTGAAGTCACATACTTAAGACAACAACTGCTATTGTATTTGTTTCCAGGTGAAATGAATAAAGCGAGATCCTTTTCTTTCTCTCAAAATTTCGATAAACTAAGGAAAAAGGAGGTTTTACTATGGATACATCAATTATCAAAGCCGCACAAACCAATGCCGCAACTGGCATTCAAATCGGTGACGCCAATGCCAAGCCAATCATTGAATTCATCAATGTACGCTGTCCTTATTGTCGCAAATGGTTTGAGGAATCATTGTCTATTTTGAATGAAGCCGTGGCAGCTGGAAAAATTCGCCGGGTCATCAAATTATTCGACAAAGAAAAAGAATCATTGCAACGGGGCAACGTCATGCACCGTTATATTTCTACGGATGATCCAACCGCAACGATCTCTCAGTTGACCAAGATCTTTCAAACACAAGATGAATGGGGCCATTTAACGCTTGCTGAAGTGGCTGACTACGCCGAAAACACACTTGGTTTGGCTTTGAGCAACCACCAAGCACAAGCAACTGCCATTGTTGAAGAAGCCAATCAAGCCAACATTCAATTTGTTCCAACAGTCATTTTAGACGGCCACATCTTTGATGAATCGATCAGTGCAGATGAATTGACTGATTTGATCAATCAATAGATACAAAAAAACCGAATAGCAGACAAACGATGAAGCGTCCCTCAAAAATTAGATTTTTGGTCTAATTTTTGAGGGACGCTTCATCGTTTGTTTTTTTGCACTATCTATTTTTTAACTGACTTGCTCTCGCAGGCGATCAGCAAACTCATTGATTTTGCGAATGCGGTGATTGATCCCTGATTTGGAAATTGCCCCTGAAGGAATCATTTCTCCGAGTTCTTTCAGACTAACCTCTGGATGTTCTAAACGCAATGCTGCAATCTCTTGCAGCTTATCCGGCAGTGCTTGCAGACCGACACGGTTTTGAATAAATTCGATATTGTCGATCTGTTTGGAAGCAGCATCGATCGTTTTATTCATATTGGCCGTCTCGCAATTGACTAAACGGTTGACAGAGTTGCGCATATCCCGCACGATGCGAACATCTTCAAACTTCAACATCGAATTGGTGGCACCAATCAATGTCAAAAAATCAGCGATTTTTTCTGCACCTTTTAAGTATGCGATACTGCCATTTCTGCGCTCCAAGGCTCTAGCATTCAAGCCATACGCATTCAGCATATCGCAAATATCCTGATTATGCTCTTCATAGATTGAATAGATTTCCAAATGATAACGACTGGTTTCAGGGTTATTGATCGAGCCCGATGCCATAAAAGCGCCCCGCAAATAAGAACGCATTTTCTGGGTATTGCCCATGATCTCATCAGAGACATGACTATTGAACATCATGCCATCCATAATATCCAAGTCTAGCAGCACCCGTTTGGTATCTTGTTTTAAGCGGACGATATAGACATTGTTTTTCTTTAATTTCATTTTCCGTCGCACCAGCAATTCACTCCGCACATCATAATGATCTTTTAGCAGCGAATAAATACGACGCGCAATTGCGGCATTTTCCGTTTGCACATTGAGGACAAATTGTTGATTATTGATACTCAGCGACCCGTTCATGCGGATCAGTGCGGCCAATTCTGCTTTGGCATGTTCTCGATGCACTTCTAATGTCGTCAATTCTTTTTTTACTTCAGCAGCAAAGGACATGTTTTCCTTCCTTTCTCAATCAAACAAAAAAACTAGATTTTCGCAGCATATACGATTCGGAGCAGCTCCTCAATGACCTTTTCACCATCATGAAAAACGCCGCCATTTTCCAATGCCAGAAAATCGGCAGAAACTACGCGACAATTCTCGTCTCGCAATCCCTTGAAATCATGTTTGACTTGGACCAAATATTCATCATAAATGTCTGGATCCATATAGCCCTCAGGTACTTTCTCAGTGTTCACTAAGACTGTATCAATAAATGGTTTCCCCAGATGTTGGTGCAACACGCGCACATGATCAGCATCGGTAAAATGTTCGGTCTCGCCTTTTTGGGTCATAATATTACAAATATAAACCGTTTCAGCAGTGGTTTCTAATAACGCTTTTCCTATCTCGCTGATCATTAGATTGGGCAAAATACTGGTAAATAAACTACCAGGTCCTAAAACGATCATATCGGCATCCATGATCGACGAAACCACCTTGCGGGCTGCTTTGGGTTCGTCATTGTTTTCCTGATTACGGACAAAAACATGGTCGATGGTTTTACGATCCAGCGCGATTTTTGATTCACCCACAGCTTTGGTACCATCTTTAAAAACCGCATGCAAAACGAGCGGCAGATCTGACGATGGATATACTTGCCCGTCAATATGCATCATTTTGGCTAAGATTTGAATTGCTTCGTAGGTGCTGCTGCGCATCTCTGCGATTGCCGCAATGATCAGATTTCCCAAAGCATGGTTTGCCAAAAACTTATCTTCTGCTTTGAAGCGATACTGAAAAATATCATTGTACAGTTGCGGCATATCTGACAAAGCGGCCAACACATTACGTAGATCTCCGGGGGGCGAGATCGATGACACCAAGTTACGGATCTCACCGCTGCTGCCACCATCATCAGCAACTGTGACGATAGCGGTGATGTCTACACCTTGATTTCGCAAACTTTTCAAAATGACTGGTAAACCAGTTCCCCCTCCGACAACAACGATTTTAGGTTTTCTGATACGGTAGGTCTTCATCTTCATGACCGGTTCACCGTTTCTTTCCGCTTGTCTTTGTCACGGTGGGTAATATTGACCTTATAATCCTCTGACAATGCAGCGCCTATCCGTTCAGATAAAGCCACCGATCGATGTTGCCCGCCGGTACAGCCGATGGCGATCGTCAAGCTGCTCTTTCCTTCTTTGACATAACCAGGCATAATGGTTTGCAGAAGACTAGTGAAGCGTTGATAAAATTCCTCGGTTTCAGGAAACGACATCACATAGTCATACACAGTCTGATCTTTTCCTGTCAATGGACGCAGTTCGGGAATATAATGCGGATTTGGTAAAAAGCGCACATCCATCACGATATCAGCATCAATAGGCAGCCCATACTTGAAGCCAAACGAGATGATCTCGATCCGAAAGCCAGTATCATGAGAAGAACGAAATTCTTGATTGATTTTTTCTCTTAATTGTCTTGGTGTGAGGGTTGTTGTATCAATTACAATACTAGCCCTTGTTTTTAAATCTTCTAATATCGCGCGTTCTTTGCGGATCCCTTCAGTGACCAAACCATCCATCGCTAACGGATGGGCTCTGCGGGTCTCTTTATATCGTGAAACCAACTCACTATCAGAAGCATCCAAAAATAAAATACGGGTATCGATGAAATTGGTGTTTTCTATATCGATCAGCATACTTTGTATTTCTTCAAAGAAGGAGCGAGACCGTAAATCGACTACCAAGGCAATCTTAGTCACTTTGCCAGATTCCTTGATCAATTCCCAAAATTTTGGTACAAGACTAGGCGGCATGTTGTCGATACAAAAATACCCCATGTCTTCAAAACTCTGAATAGCAACAGTCTTGCCTGCGCCACTCATTCCAGTAATGATTACTAATTCTAAATGATTTACTTCAGTCATTTCATAAAACTCCTCTCTCCAACCTCTTTATTATATCATGCCGGGCGTATCATTGGAATACTTATGCAAAGAAAAGACGTCAGCTCGAAGTTCGAGCCAACGTCCAATTTATTCTTCAATTAAGCTCTGAGTGCCAATGCTCTTTCAATGGTCCGGTCTACGATGATCGACTGCGCATCCACAACAGGATAGGGATTATTTTCCGTAAATTCTTCCATCAATGAAAGTTCTGTACACCCTAAAACAACAGCTTCACAACCAATTTCTGCTGTTACCTCTTGCAAAATCTCAAAGTAGAGTGCTTGATCTAAATGACCATTTTCTTTGATTCGATCATATATCAAGGTATTGACTTTCTTTTGGATCGACGCCTTTGGCAAATAGACATCAACACCGAGCTGACGTAATTCTTTCTCATAGATACCGGCTTTGATACTGCCTTCGGTTCCCAACAAAGCAACTTTGCCAGTGATCCCTTTTTCTTTGACTGCTTCAGCTGCTGCTCGAGGCATATGAAGAATCGGGATCGGCGTTGCTGCTTGCAACTCATCAAAGAAATAATGCGCTGTATTACAAGTTAAAACAATAAAAGCTGGTTGCAGCAAATTTTGTTTTTCAATATCATCCAGCAAATATGGTACCGGATTTTCCAATTGATTATCCAATATATAAGCAGTCCGGTCAGGCACTGTTGCATGATTGAATAAAACATAATTTAAGTAATCTTGGTCTTTGTGGGCTTTTGTTCTTTGATTCAAGATTCTAATATAGCTTTCAGTGGCCATCGTGCCCATCCCACCTAAAATACTGAAGAAATTCTCCATCGACTATCCCTCTTTCGTAAGGAAGAATGTTTTGAACCGTTTATTGTATAAATAAAACATTCTTTTTAACAAGATCCAACGTTTGAAAGACATATCCTTCTGATAAAAAACAGTTGTCCCCCAACGATCTTGTGCCAATAATTTTCGGGCACGTTCTTTGCCCTCATTTTCTTTGGCATAGGCCAAGAAAATGTTTTTTGGCACACCCAGCCACAATTTGGCTTCAGGCGCATCTGCTTTTCCATAAACCGTTTCGAGATAAGGTTTTTCAAAGACCAGATCTTCTGTCAAGAATTGTGCGAGGTTCAATCCGCTTAAGGTAATAAAGAAACTACTGCGCCCTTGACGCAAATTGATTTCAAATAATTTATACTGTCCATCTCGCCGGTCATACTTCAAATCAAAGTTTGCAAAACCAACGTATTTGATTTCTTTTAAGAAGGTTTGAATCATTTGATAGATTTGTTGATTCTCATCTGGAATGATCACCACATAATTACCAACCGCCCCAGGCGTTGGATCTTCCAATAATGGGTGACCTAAAGCCATGACACGAACTTCGTGGTTTTCATCCACATAGGCATTTAAGACCCGCATATTACTGTCATCACCAGGGATGAAGTCTTGAACAATCATTTCATCCTCATAACCAGCTTGATAGATCCGGGAAACAATTGTTTCAAACTCTTGGCGATTGTCGATGATAAAGGCTTTCTTGCGGCCTTCAAAATCGACTGACAACCAAGCTACACTGTTGGCTGGTTTCAATGCCACGGGAAAATCAAAAGGCAAAGCTTCTTTGAATTGACCATTGGTCAGCAAATCCTTTGTTAAAATAAATGTCTTAGGATAAGGCAAGCCATATTCTTCACACACTTCATAGAAACTGACTTTGTTGATGAGACGTTTCAACAACGCAAAGTCATTTGCTATAAAAGTATAATAAGGCTTCAATTCCTCTTTATGTTTGGCTAGCAGTTCTGCATAGCCATCTCCGCATGGAATCAATAAGTAACGCACTTCGGGATCGTGATAAGTAGATTTTGCTAAATCGACTAGCGTATCAAAAAAGCCTGGATCATGATCAAATCCATCCACTTGATTTACTTTCACGATTTTACTGAAGCGCGTTGGCGCCAACTCAGTACCCGCATAGGCAACTGACTGAATGCCATAGGCCTCATGGAAAGCACGTGCCATTCCATATACATTCATATCACTACCTAATAATATTGGTAGAAACTTATCCTGACTCATTAAAACCACTCTCTCTTTTGGATGCTAAAAATATATTGTTTATACAGCTCGTTTTACAATAGACTTATTCTACCACAAAGAAAAAAGCAATCAAAGCATATATCTTTGACTGCTTTCTTCTACTTTGAACGGATAGAACTTATAGGTAGCTTATTCTGTAAGAATATACGTATACCTATGGTTATTCTAACAAATAAATGCCCAAATTCAAGAGCCTTTTGTGAAATGTTTAAAAAATTCATAATTGTTTAATAATTATTTAAACTTTCGCTATCCCAATGAATGACTCGTAAAATCCAGCAGGTTTATAACACTTTTTTCAAATAGTGTCCTGTATAACTGTCCGATACTTTAGCGATATCTTCTGGTGTACCAGTTGCCAAAATCGTTCCGCCGCCTTCTCCACCTTCAGGGCCTAAATCGATCACATAGTCAGCAGATTTGATCACGTCCAAGTTATGTTCGATTACCAACACAGTATTCCCTGCATCAACAAATCGTTCCAAGACTTTCAACAAGCGGGCAATATCATCGGTATGCAAACCTGTTGTTGGTTCATCAAGAATATAGAAACTTTTGCCATTCGAATTCTTGTGCAGCTCACTGGCTAGTTTCATCCGTTGGGCCTCCCCACCAGATAAAGTGGTAGCTGGTTGTCCCATTGTCACATAGCCGAGACCGACATCTACGATTGTTTGTAATTTGCGGTGGATCTTAGGGATATGCTTGAAGAACTCAACTGCATCTTCCACCGTCATATCCAAAATTTCAGCAATGTTCTTTCCTTTATAATGAACTTCTAGCGTTTCAGAATTATAGCGTTTGCCATGACAGACTTCACAGGGTACATACACATCTGGTAAGAAATGCATTTCGATTTTAATGATCCCATCACCTTTACATGCCTCACAACGACCGCCTTTGACATTAAAACTAAAACGGCCTTTCTTATATCCGCGAACCTTGGCTTCATTCGTTTTAGCAAACAAATCACGAATATCATCAAATACACTCGTATAGGTAGCGGGGTTGCTTCGAGGTGTTCGGCCGATCGGGCTTTGATCGATATCGATCAATTTATCGATTTCCTCATAGCCAGTGATTTTTTTGAATTTGCCTGGCTTGTTCGAGTTGCGGTTGATCTTTTGAGCCAATGATTTTTTCAATATCTCGTTGACTAGTGTCGATTTTCCCGAGCCGGATACCCCAGTGACCGCGACGAACTTGCCTAACGGAAAGTCTACGGAGATATTTTTCAAATTGTTTTCAGTCGCACCGGTGATACGAATTTGTTTGCCGTTGCCTTCTCGGCGCTCTGCAGGCGTTGGGATTTTCTTCTTGCCGGATAAATATTGTCCTGTCAATGACTTTTTATTTTTTGCGACTTGGCTCGGTGTGCCAGCGGCTACGATTTCGCCTCCGGCATGTCCTGCACCTGGACCCACATCGATCAAATAATCTGCTGCGCGCATCGTGTCTTCATCGTGCTCTACTACGATCAACGTATTGCCTAAATCGCGCATTTTCCGCAAAGATTCAAGCAAACGATCATTGTCTCGTTGATGCAGACCGATCGATGGTTCATCTAAAATATACAATACGCCAGATAAGTTGGAACCGATTTGAGTAGCAAGACGGATCCGTTGTGCTTCTCCACCTGACAAGGTGCCAGAGGCACGGCTTAATGTCAGATAATCCAAACCAACATTCTTTAAGAAACTCAAGCGATCATCGACTTCTTTGACGATTGGTCGCGCAATCGTTTGTTCTGATTCTGTCAACGTCAATCCTTCTACGAATGACAACGCATGATTGATCGCCAACTCACTCAATTCGCCAATGTGTTTATCATTGACTTTCACACACAATGCTTGCGGATTCAGACGGTAACCTTGACACGTTTTACAAGTTAATTCCGTCATATACAAACGCATTTGATCGCGGGTGAAATCAGAATTGGTTTCATGGTAGCGTCGTTTGATATTTGGCAAAATCCCTTCAAACGCTACTTCCACATCGCGTACACCGCCAAAGTCATTTTCATAATGAAAATGGAACACCTCACCATTTGAGCCATTGAGGATGATTGCTTGATGTTCTTGCGGCAATTCTTCAAAAGGTGTATCCATATCGATATTGAATTCTAAGCAAGCTTGTTCCAGCATTTGTGGATAATATTGCGAACTGATTGGGTTCCATGGCAGCAATGCGCCCTCCCGCAATGTTTTTGTCGTATCAGGAATCACTAAATCCGTATCAACTTCCAATTTGATCCCTAAACCATCACAATCCGGACAAGCACCAAATGGCGCGTTAAAGGAGAACAACCGCGGTTCTAATTCTCCCACAGTAAAACCACAATAAGGACATGAATAATGCTCACTAAATAAAAGCTCTTTTTCACCGATCACATCCACGATGGCATAGCCATCTGCCAATCTTAAAGCTGCTTCAAAGGAATCAAATAAACGAGAACGGATCCCTTCCTTGACGACGATTCGGTCGATGATGATTGCAATGTCATGTTTTTTATTCTTTTCTAATTCTGGGGCTTCAGACACATCATAGGTTTCCCCATCGACCCGCATCCGGACGTAGCCTTCTCTTTGAATCCGTTCAAAGACTTTTTTATGTTGGCCTTTCTTTTGGTTGACCAGTGGTGCCATCAATTGAATTTTCGTTCTTTCAGGCAATGCCAACACTTCATCAACCATTTGCTCAACAGATTGACTAGTGATCTCGATATGATCGTTTGGACAGATAGGATGTCCGATACGTGCATAAAGCAAGCGCAAGTAATCATTGATCTCCGTAACAGTTCCGACGGTAGATCGAGGATTTTTGCTGGTGGTTTTCTGATCGATGGAAATGGCTGGACTCAAACCATCAATACTATCGACATCCGGTTTGTCCATCTGACCTAAGAATTGACGTGCATAAGCAGATAAGCTCTCTACATATCTTCTTTGACCTTCCGCATACAAAGTATCAAAGGCCAATGAACTTTTCCCAGATCCTGATAAACCAGTCACCACTACCAATTGATCCCGTGGAATCGTCACATCAATATTTTTTAAATTGTGGGCCCGAGCCCCATGGATCACGATTTTATCATTTGCCATAATCTGTCTCCTTCTAATCTGCTGCTTTTAATTCGAGAATCGTATCCCGTAAAGTCGCTGCTGTTTCAAAATCTAATGACTTAGCTGCATCTTTCATTTCTTTTTCTAACTTAAGCAATAAGGTTGCTTTTTCTTCACGGGTCAATTCATCATAAGAAGCGGTTGTATATTCACCCGTTTCTTCCGCTACCTTGGTTATCGCGATCAAGTCGCGAATTTCCTTGATGATGGTTTTTGGTTCGATGCCATGTTCTTTATTATACGCTTCTTGGATACTGCGTCGGCGTGAAGTTTCATCAATGGCCCGTTGCATAGAATCCGTCATCTTATCTGCGTACATGATGACTTTCCCATCCGAATTTCGCGCAGCCCGGCCGATTGTTTGGACCAATGATCGTTCACTGCGCAAGAAACCTTCTTTGTCGGCATCCAAAATCGCTACTAAAGATACTTCAGGTACATCGATGCCTTCACGCAACAAGTTGATCCCGATCAATACATCAAACTCACCTAAACGCAGATCACGAATGATCTCCGTTCGTTCCAATGTTTTGATGTCGCTATGAAGATACTTGACTTTGATACCCAATTCTTTGAAGTAATCGGTGAGATCTTCCGCCATTTTCTTGGTCAAAGTTGTAACGAAGACCCGTTGGTTCAGTTCAACGCGTTCATTGATTTCTCCAACCAAATCATCGATTTGGCCCATGATTGGACGAACTTCCACGATAGGATCCAGTAATCCCGTTGGTCGAATGATTTGTTGTACCACTGTATCAGTGTGGTCGTGCTCATAAGGTCCTGGCGTCGCTGAAACGTACACGATCTGGTTCACATGTTGTTCGAACTCTTCTAACTTTAATGGCCGATTATCTAGTGCGGATGGCAAACGGAACCCATAATCCACCAACATTTGTTTTCGTGCACGGTCACCATTGTACATACCTCGGATCTGCGGCATGGTCACATGGGATTCATCGATCACCAACAAGAAGTCGTCTGGAAAGAAATCTAATAACGTGTAGGGTGGTTCGCCTTCTTTGCGGCCATCCATATGACGGGAATAGTTCTCGATACCAGAGGTGTAGCCCATTTCTCGCATCATTTCAATGTCATAATTGGTGCGCTGTTCTAATCGTTGCGCCTCTAATAATTTATTTTCATCACGCAAAACTTTCAATCGTGCATCTAATTCACTTTGAATCGTTGATATAGCATGTTCCATATGATCCTCGTTCGTCACGAAGTGCGTTGCTGGAAATATCGACACATGTTCCGTATCACTCAAAATTTCCCCAGTCAATGCATCGACTTCACGAATACGATCGATTTCGTCACCGAAAAACTCCACACGCAAGGCACGTTCATCCCTTGAAGCCGGAAAAATCTCCACTACATCTCCCCGCACGCGAAACCGTCCCCGTTGAAAATCTATATCATTGCGTTCAAACTGGATATCGATCATCTCTTTCAGCAATTGATCCCGAGACTTCTCCATCCCAACACGCAGCGAAACGACTTGGCGGGCATATTCGATTGGCGAACCTAAACCAAAAATACAAGAAACCGAAGCCACCACGATCACATCGTTTCGTTCCAACAAAGAACTGGTTGCTGAGTGGCGCAATTTATCGATTTCATCATTGACGCTGGAGTCTTTCTCAATATAAGTATCACTAGAAGGTACATAGGCTTCTGGTTGATAATAATCATAATAGCTTACAAAATACTCGACTGCATTATTAGGAAAGAAATCTTTGAACTCACCATATAATTGTCCTGCCAGCGTCTTATTGTGGGCAATGATCAATGTCGGTTTATTGACTTCTTTGATCAAATTGGAAACCGTATAAGTTTTACCAGTACCTGTTGCCCCCAGTAATATCTGGGCTTTTTTTCCGCCTATGACACCATCCACCAGTTGATGAATCGCTTCTGGTTGATCCCCTGCCGGCTGATATTTTGAGACTAAGTCAAACTTATGGGAAGTTGTTCTTTCGATCATCTTCATTCCCCCTCACATTTTCTAAAGGATGACAAAAAAAGAAAAAACGCCATCGCTTTTCCATTGTTAAGTATACCATAGCGAACATACTTTCGCTATCATTTGTGTTGCTGTTTTCGTATCATTAACAGATACTTAAGATGTTATTATTTCTCACATCAGATGTCAGATTTACATGACTTTGTCACGATTTTTTTCTGAAAAGCTTGTGTGTTGGATAAAAAATTCATATAATCTATAAATACGTGACAACTAAAGGGGGAATTTTCTTGAACAAAAAATATAGAGCCTTCGCTTTAGTTGCGCTGATTATCAGCTTTTTTGCTTTTTCAGCAAAGTCAGCCAACGCGGAGGAAACAACGTATAAGATAGGAACAGATTTAACATTCGCGCCTTTCGAATTCCAAAATGAAAACAATGAGTATGTTGGGATCGATATTGATTTATTAAACGCAATCGCGGATGACCAAGGGTTTGCTGTTGATTTGCGTCCCTTAGGGTTTGACCCTTCTATCCAAGGTGTACAATCCAATCAGTTGGATGGTATGATCGCAGGAATGAGTATTACAGATGAGCGAAAAGAAACATTTGATTTTTCTGATCCTTATTTTGATAGCGGGATTCAAATGGCCGTTGCTGCCGATAATGATAGTATCACCAGCTATGAAGATTTATCAGGTGAAACTGTCGGTGCTAAAGTCGGAACCGAAAGCGCCCGCTTCCTAGAAGAAAACAAAGACAAATATGGCTACGACATCAAGAATTACGATGATGCCAGCGGCCTATATGGTGCAGTGCGAAATGGAACTGTGGTAGCGATTTTTGATGACTATCCTGTTCTAGGGTATGCCATCAATAACGGTGAAGCCATGAAGTTGGTCGGTGAACCGGAAGCTGGTGCTTCTTATGGCTTTGCAGTCAAGAAAGGCCAAAATGCTGATTTGCTTGAAAAATTCAATGCTGGTCTGGCCCACTTGAAAGAATCTGGCGAATATGACAAAATCGTCGCTACTTATATTAGCACATCTGACAGCAGCACCGCTTCAGATGATAGTGAGATGGTCAAAGTTGAACCGAAAAAAGATGTCTACAAAATTGCCAGCGACTCTGCGTTTGCACCATTTGAATTTCAAAACGAAGACAATGAATATGTCGGCATCGATGTCGATCTATTGACACGTGCGGCAGAAATGCAAGGCTTCAACATTGAATTTAATTTCATTGGTTTCTCTGGCGCTCTGCAAGCACTAGACGGTAATCAGGCCGATGGCATGATTGCTGGGATGAGTATTACTGATGAACGAAAAGCTTCTTATGATTTTTCCGACTCTTACTTTGAAAGCGGCATTCAGTTAGCAGTCAAAGAAGGCAATGAAGATATTTCTTCCTACGAAGATCTGGATGGCAAAACAGTTGGTGCCAAAGTTGGAACCGAAAGTGCTGACTTTTTGATTGCTAATGAAGATACCTATGGCTATTCCATCAAATATTATGACGCAGCGGATCAATTATATGCTGCAGTCAGTGGCGGTCAAATCGACGCCATGATGGATGATTATCCTGTCATCGGTTACGCTATTAGTCAAGGACAAAAATTAACGACACCTATCGAAAAAGAAACAGGCGGACAATATGGGTTTGCAGTCAAAAAAGGCCAAAATCCAGAATTAGTTGAGATGTTCAACGAAGCTTTAAAAGAAATGAAACGGACTGGCGAATATGATCAAATCGTCGGCAAATACATTCAAGATGGATCGGCCACTGAGAAGAAAGTCGATGAATCTACTATTGGCGGCTTGATCAGCAATAACTACAAAGTGCTTTTGACAGGCCTTTGGAATACATTACTTTTAGCACTGATTTCATTTGCTTTGGCTTTAGTGATAGGGATCATCTTAGGACTGTTCAGTGTAGCACCAATCAAAGCATTGCGTGTGATTGCTAGTATTTATGTGGATATCATTCGTGGTATTCCAATGATGGTATTGGCTTTCTTCATCTTCTTTGGTTTATCTGATGCAATCGGCATTACGATTCCCGACTTTGCAGCTGGTGTGATCACATTGACATTGAATGCCAGTGCCTACATCGCCGAAATCGTTCGTGGAGGAATCAATGCTGTGCCAAACGGACAGATGGAAGCCTCCCGAAGTTTGGGTATGACTTATACCCGAACGATGCAAAAAATCGTGTTGCCTCAAGCAATCAAAATCATGATTCCATCTTTCGTCAATCAGTTCGTTATTTCATTGAAAGATACAACGATCATTTCCGTTATTGGTGTAGTAGAACTATTGCAAACTGGTAAGATCATTGTTGCACGTACCACTCAAAGCACCTATGTCTATTTGATCATTGCCATTATCTATTTGGTTGTGATCACTGCTTTAACTAAACTTGCCAAAGTTTTAGAAAAGAAGGTGAAGTAATATGAAAGAAAAAATCTTAGTTGAACATTTGGTCAAAAAATTTGGCAACAACACCGTGTTGAACGACATCAATGTATCGATCGAAGAAGGCGAAGTGGTGTGTGTGATTGGCCCTTCCGGCTCAGGCAAATCAACCTTCTTGCGTTGCTTGAATCGATTAGAGGAACCAACGAGTGGCGACATTATCATCGACGGTGCCCACTTGATGGATAAAAACACCAATATCAACGCTGTCCGCCAGCATATTGGTATGGTTTTCCAACATTTCAATCTCTTTCCTCACTTGTCCGTGTTGGAAAATATTATTTTGGCACCGATGGATCTAAAAAATGCCACCCGAAAAGAAGCAGAAGCCCATGCTGTTCGTTTATTAGAAACCGTTGGTCTTGCTGATAAAAAGGATATGTATCCGGATAATCTCTCCGGCGGTCAAAAACAACGGGTTGCCATCGCTCGGGCTTTAGCCATGAATCCTGATATCATGTTATTTGATGAACCGACATCCGCACTCGATCCAGAAATGGTCGGTGATGTATTAAACGTCATGAAGAAATTAGCCAAACAAGGCATGACAATGGTCATCGTTACCCATGAAATGGGCTTTGCCAAAGAAGTAGCCAATCGTGTCATGTTCATAGATGGCGGCAATTTCTTAGAAGATGGTACACCCGAACAAATCTTCTCCGATCCTAAAAATGAACGGACCAAAGATTTCTTAGATAAAGTTCTAAATATCTGATCACGAAAAACCACATGTCCATTTTGGACATGTGGTTTTGTCTTATGCAACTCGTTTAAGATGCTTCTTATCTTTACGATCATTCATGTCGAAGTATTTCACAACAAATATAAACTACCATAAACAAGCAGCAAAACGATTGCAGGATATACCATCTGAGTGAGCCACGTTTTATCACGCCATGCTAGGATACCTAACACTACTACAAAACCAACTAGAATCAAAGGATGAAAAAAGCTAGATAGGAGTCCATTTCCACGTGCAGCATTCATCGGATATGGGACAATAGATATAGTGATCGTCGTTATTGTTGAAAACAAAAATCGTACCAAAGCAAAATAGAATAAATAGCACAGACTATACGCTTTATTGATGATCGAAAATATTTTTCCGTAAGGATAAGATTTTTCCATACATGTTATTCCCCTTCCGTAATCACTTGCTGAACCAATACATCTTGCACTTGTCTTACTTGTACTCGTGAAATCATGGATGATTCTTGTTTTAGCCAGTCAGCTAATGCTGTTGCGTTGCCTGTGACCAAAATCGCATTTACTTTCACGCCATTATCTGCAATATAGTCTTGCAGATCTTGAAAATCATGGAGTTGGATTTGATTGTCGCGATTACTGGTAAAGCGGATATTTCCGTCAAAATCCCACCCCAAATTGCCATACGCGTCGTAATGATCATTCAGATAGGCAACACCTTCTTGGACTGCTGTCAAAACTTGCTGATCATAATTGTTGGCTGTCACTTGCTGAACCAAAGTATCAGTATAACCAAATACACTGCCTGTTTGATACGCAATCGAATAGTGCTGGACTGTCAAGTCTCCAACGATTTCTCTGACAGCGCTTGGTGATTGATCATTTTTTAAAGTCACTGCTAAAGATACTTGTTTCAGCTCCCCTAATCCAGTCAAATAATCAACTAATCCATCATAGGTATTCACTTGCTGATCGGGATTTTGCATATTAGAGGAAAACGCATATGCGTCCAAATTATTACTGGTCACCTGTGCACTTGCTAATTGATCAAATAGATAACGATTATTTACAGTATAGACAACTTGTTCTTGATTACCAAACTTTGAGAGAACTGGATACAAATCATTTTTTCCTAAGAATTGAAGCGATGCCTGTCGATTCAAAGGATCATAATGCAGATTTTGCTGACCCATTTCATACCATAAGTAGCGGTACTTCTCCAACGCATTCTCTCGCAGATAATCAGGGTAGTCACTCAACATGACCACTGAGGGTAAATTTTGGTAACGGACATCTTCTCGTGGGACGAAACGATAATAAATGACTGGCAACATATAAGAAAGGATAAATGCAACTATACTGAAAAATAAAAAATGGTAGATCAGTAACGATCCAAATCGTTGTTTCAATCGGTGAACCGATTTTTGCATTTGTTGATATTCTTTAGATTTCATTCCTTCACCTGCTTTTTTATTTTTTGTCGTGCTTGGAAAATACGCGATTTGACGGTACTTTCTTTGACCCCAATGATTGCCGCGATTTCTTGATAGTTATACCCTCTGATCGATAAGATAAATGGTCTGCGCAATTTATCTGACAAACGATTGATTGAATCCATCAATGCACTTTGATCCACACTTTTCTGAGCAGAAGATTGATCATGATCGATATAGGCAGCAAAATCTTCCGGTAAAAAAATGATCTTTTTTCGTCGATAAAAATCATATAAGGTAAATTTCGCAATCGTAAAGAGCCACGCCTCAAAATTCTCCGGTTGCTGCTTTGGTAACGCGAGCAGTACTTTCAAGAACACTTCTTGTGTTAAATCCTCCGCATAATAACGATCTTTCACCCGTTGAATAAAATAGTATTGGATGCGATCGTAATAGTTTTGAACCAACTCCTCCAACACTATCCCTCCCTGCTATCTATAAAGACGTTCAATCAACTAAAAAGTTGCAAAAAACTTTTTTTATTTTCAGTATATCAGTCTTTAGGCACACAAAAAAACTGTATATCTGCCGAACAGATATACAGTCACATAAACGAACCTTTATAAGACTACGCGAAAACGGAGGACCATTGTGCCCGCTGATCCAAAAATTCTTGCGCCAATTCTTGGGCGCCACTCAATGTGTGATTGGCCGCCCATCCGCATTGCACTTCATTACTGGCAGGTACCTCGGTAGCTGTCAGCACATCTTTCATGGTTGCTTCTAAAACATCCAAGATTTCGTCATAATCATCATGATTGAGGACTGTCAAATAAAATCCTGTTTGGCATCCCATTGGTGACCAGTCCACGATGTAATCCGCATGATTACGAATCAATTCGGCCGTCAAGTGTTCCAACGAGTGCAAACTAGCCATGTCCATATGTTCTTGGTTGGGTTGTTTGAAACGTACATCATACTTAATGATCGTATCTTGAATCCCTTGTTTTTTGTCTGCAACCCGTACATATGGGGCTTTGACTTTAGTATGGTCTAGATTAAAACTTTCGACATTCATTTTCACTGTTTATTTGCTCCTTCTACTTTGATGGCCTCTATCAGCCAAACGAAAGCATTGATTTGTTTGAACCGGCTGCGAAAACCATGTTGACGAAAATAACGGTCAATATCTGGGATCAAAGGATAATACTCCCTCTGCAAATCTGCTGAAAGCTGCAGATAGCCATCCTCGATTGCCTGGCTGATTGTCGCCGTTTTGTGATCCAACGATAAAAACATCGTATCCCCAAAAATAACTTTACCGCCAACAGGTAATAATGCGGCATATTTGGCAATTGCCCGCTGTTTTTCTTCTTCATTCAGATGATGAAAAACATAGCTGGAAACGATGGTATCGATTGGGTCAGAGAGCATCGGAAAAGCTTCCATATCACCATCCAAGAATGCAACCTCGCGAAGAGCAGGTTTTTTTTGCGCCACTTTTCGCATATCTTCCGAAGGTTCAATTGCGATAACCTGCTTGCCTCTCTCGACAAGGGCTAAAGTCAAATTACCGGTTCCACTTCCAAATTCTAACACAAAAGCGCTTGATTTTTCAGCAATTTCTGCCAATAAATCAGGGTAATAACGAAACACTTCTTGATATTCCGGATCTTCTCCATTCACAGTGGCATCATAGGTATTGGCCCATTCTTTGAAAATCGGAATAAATTCCCGCCCCATCTTTAAACACCTGCTTTCTGTAATGCTGTTTGCAGATCCGACAATAAATCATCTGCGTGTTCAATACCAACAGACAAACGAATCAAACCATTTTTGATACCGGCTTTCTCTCTTATGTCTTGAGGAATAGACGCATGGGTCATGATTGCTGGTACTTCGACCAAACTCTCCACCCCACCTAAACTTTCAGCCAATGTAAAGATTTTTAATCCTTCAATAAATGGCGACACATTGGCTTCATTTTTTAATTCGAAGGAGATCATCCCACTGAAGCCAGTCATTTGTTTACGTGCAATCTCATGACCTCTATGGCTCGTTAACCCTGGATAATAAACTTCATTGACAGCCGGATGCTCTGCTAACATCTCAGCCACTTTTAATGCATTGCTTTGATGGGCCTCCATACGCAAGGCCAATGTTTTGATACTGCGTTGAATCAGCCAGCTATCGTGGGGCCCCAAGACACCGCCAATCGCATTTTGCATAAAACCAACTTTTTTAGCGAGCGTCTCATCTTTGACAACAGCTAGACCAGCAACAACATCACTATGACCGCCTAAATATTTGGTGGCACTATGGATCACGATATCCGCCCCAAGTTGCAGCGGCTTTTGGAAATAAGGCGTCGCAAAGGTGTTATCAACGACCGTCAATAAATCATGCGCTTTAGCAATTTTCACAACTTGTGCGATATCGGTGATCTTCAACAGTGGGTTGGTCGGTGTTTCCAAAAAAATTGCTTTTGTCTCTGGTTTGATTGCAGCAGTAATCGTTTCTGGCTTACTTGTCTCAACCAATGTGTACCGCAGACCGCTTTTTTCAAAGACTTGGTGCAATAACCGAAATGTGCCTCCGTAAACATCATCTCCCAACAAAATATGATCCCCCGTTTGGAACAATGAGAAAACCGCATGCGTGGCTGCCAGTCCCGAAGCAAAAGCAAACCCTTGGTATCCACCTTCTAACTCTTTGATCAGTTCTTCTAAAGCAAACCGCGTAGGATTGCCAGAGCGGCTGTACTCATATTGTTTTGGCTGACCAATACCGTTTTGGCGATACGTGGATGTTTGATAGATCGGCACACTGACCGCCCCTGTTTCTTGATCTTCACTGATTCCGCCATGAATCAATTTGGTATTAAAATGCATGGTTTTTTCCTCCTATGTCTAAATCTGATTCACCTTCATAAATATGTTTAGATAGATAGCGATCACCGCTATCTGGAAATAATGTCACGATTTTGCTGCCACTAGGCAAACGCCAGCTTTCTCTAACAGCTGACGCCAACGCAGCACCACTGGAACTGCCTACGAGTAGTCCATAGTTTTTTGCTAAATGACGGGTAAAACGAAAGCCTTCATCATCACTGATCGTATCAATCGCATCGATCATCAATCCATCAAAAAACTGAGGTATAAACTCAACACCGATCCCCTCGATCTCGTGTCCATGGGCCGGACCATTATTTAAGATCGATCCTTCAGGTTCAACCGCAATCAAACGTATCTTCGCATTTTGTTTCATTAAGTACGCTGCAACACCGGCAAATGTACCACCACTGCCTACGCCAGCGACAAAACTGTCGATTTTGCCATGTAATTCTTGGTAAATCTCTAATCCCAGCGTACGCCTATAAGCGGCGGGGTTTTCCTCGTTATGAAATTGCAGCGGCAAATAACTGTTTGGCGTTTCTTTTGCTAATGCTTTGGCTTTCTCAATAGCACCTTGTATGCCTTTATTGGTAGGCGTATGCACGATTTGTGCACCCAAAGCCTGAATCACCTGTTGCTTTTCCAGACTGAATTTTTCTGGAACCACAAAAATCATTTTCAAGCCATGCTCAATGCCGGCTAATGCCATGCCGATACCCGTATTTCCGGCAGTGGGTTCAATGATTGTTGTCTCTTGATCTATCTCACCACGCAGAAATGCTTGATGAATCAATTGCAATCCCAAACGGTCTTTGATACTGCCTCCAGGATTCAGGTATTCTAATTTAGCAAAAATCTGGCTGCCAGACTTTCCGCCTAATAAAGCCGCATCAAATTGAAACAGCGGTGTGTTGCCAATCAGTTCTTTGACATCTTTGACGATCATTATGGCACTCCCTTCATTCAAATCATTTTTACACCTGTTTCCAATGGTCGTCACCAATGAAAGCGGTATATTTAGACAAACAAAAAGAGGCACTGACTATTAAATCAGTACCTCTAGTATCGTCGTGTTATCCGGATAATCAAACCCTATTGAGCCAAAAAATCAACAGCGTTCTACGACAAAGGAACTATTAATAGACATAACAAATCGGTATGCTGCTTTTTGCACCATACAACAACAACATGAAATGTGCACGTTGACGTTTGTCATGAATAGTTCCCTCCTTTTTTGCTTGTACTCAAAATAGCATGACTGATATCTCTTGTCAAACAATTTATTCAAATCTTTGAATAACCCTGATCTTGATTGTGTCTGAAGTTTTCTTATTTTGGATAGTAACTAGTCACATACGCATCGACAGCTTTTAAAGCAGCGACGACATCTTCTGGTGTAACTGGGAAAGGCATATTGTGAATCGTTTCCCCTTCGATACATGCTTGCTCACCGATTTTCAATAAATCAGCATCACTTGCTTCTGATAAGAACATGTCACTTAATGTTGTTGGCAGATTCAATGCTTGATACAATGTGATGTATTCATCCAATTCGTCAGGTTCTGCATTTTCCAGCATTAATTGTGTCAATGTGCCATAGGCGACTTTCTCCCCATGAGAAAGGGAATGGACATCGCCATCTAGTGCTGTCAATCCATTATGGATTGCATGGGCTGCAGCTAATCCAGCACTCTCAAACCCTAACCCGCTTAACAAAGTGTTGGCTTCCACGATTTGCTCGAAAGCTTCCGTCACTGCTTGTTGTTGATTGGCTTGATATGCTTTTAAAGCATTATCAAATAAAATTTCTTCACATTTCTCAGCAATCGCCATCCCTGCAATTGGCTGCATGCCGCCAACCATATTTTCACTATGACTTCTAGCCACTGCTCGTGCTTCAACATATGTTGCTAAGGCATCAGCAATACCTGCTGCTAATAATTTGGCTGGCGCTTTCGCAATCACGGCTGTATCCACAAGTACCAACTCAGGATTTTTGTTATAAAAACGATACTTTTCGAAGCGTCCCTCATCAGAATAAATAACAGACAATGAAGAAGTTGGGGCATCTGTAGATGCAATCGTAGGCAAGACAGCAATTGGCACTTTTAATTCATCTGCGACTGCCTTTCCTGTATCGATCGTTTTCCCGCCACCAAGTGCAGCAATGACTTCGATCGATTCATCTTGGGCGTTTTCTACGATCCGTTCAATTTCTTTTGCAGAAGCTTCACCGCCAAAAATTTCTTTGACCGGTACCAAATCAGCTGCTTTTAAATTATCAAACAACGATTCTCCAGCAATTTCCCAGACATTCTCATCCGTTAAAAGCAATACTTTTTGACCAAGATCTTTGATGTGATGCAATCCATTTTCCAAAACACCTTTGCCTTGTACATACCGCGATGGACTTGCAAAAATTCTTTCCATATCTCTTCCTCCTTCAATCAATCTACTTCCATTGTGACATAGCGCGCAAGCGATTTCAAAAGAAACACTCAAAAAAAACGCAATTTTGACAAACATCATCAAAATTGCGCCGCTATTGTTTATTTCTTTTTCCCACCAAAGGCATCTTTCATCTTATCGAAGAAACCTTCTGGTTGTTGTTCTGTTGTTTCATGTCCGCTGGCTTTTGCATAAGCCCGCAATGCTTCTTTTTGTTCATCGTTCAAGTTTTTCGGTGTGATCAATTTGACTTTGACTTGTTGGTCTCCATTGCCGCCGCCGCGTAGACGAGGGGCTCCTTTTCCACGCAAGCGGAAATTGGTTCCTGTTTGTGTACCAGCAGGGACTTTCAGTTTCACATTCCCGTGAACAGTAGGAACATTGACTTCATCTCCTAGTGCTGCTTGCACGAAATTCAATGGCAACTCATAATAAATCTCAGAGCCATCACGATCAAAGATGTCACTTTCTTCCACACGGAAAATCACGTATAGATCTCCGTAAGGACCACCATTGGTTCCTGCTTCACCTTGACCAGATAAGCGCATTTGTTGTCCATCTTCTACACCAGCAGGGACATTGACTTTCACGTTGTGGTTTTTCTTTTCATGGCCTGTACCATGACAAGTGTTACATGGTTCTTTGATTTCTTTCCCAGTACCATGACACACGTCACAAGTTTGGCGGCTCATCACACGACCTAATGGTGTTTGGCGTTCAACATTGATGGTTCCTGCACCATGACACTTGTGACAAGTTTCCGGTGTTGTGCCTGGTTTTGCACCACTGCCGTCACAAGTATGACACATTTCTTCTCGCTTATATTGCACATTTTTTTCGACACCAAAAATGGCTTCCTCGAAAGAAAGGTCCACAGCATATTGCAAGTCAGCACCTTGACGGGGTGCATTTGGGTTGGCTGTTCGGCCACCACCGCCGCCAAAGAATGATTCGAAGATATCTTCGAATCCACCAAAACCGCCACCGGAAAATCCGCCGCTGTTAAAGCCGCCGAAGCCGCCACCATATCCGCCGCCATAATTCGGGTCGGTCCCTGCATGACCATATTGATCATAGGCTGCACGTTTTTGTGCATCACTTAAAATTTCATAGGCCTCAGAAATCTCTTTAAATTTTGCTTCTGCATCAGCTTCTTTGTTGATGTCTGGATGATATTGTTTCGAAAGCTTACGATATGCTTTCTTGATTTCGTCATCCGAAGCCCCTTTTTGTAGACCTAAGACCTCATAATAATCTCTTTTGTCTGCCATCGGCTTCCCTCCACTATTTTCTCGCGTCTATCGTATTTTAGCACATATCTCTTAGGATAAAAATACGTTTCTTGCATTCATAAGAAAAAGCCAAAGTAGTGACTTTGGCTTTTTCACAAACAGCGATTATTTATCGTCACCGTCTACTTCTTCAAAATCGGCATCAACCACATCGTCTGCGCCGCCTTGTGCAGCTTCTGGATTTTCTTGTGCTTGTTGTTGCGCAGCTTGTTCATACAATTTGACCGTCAAGTTTTGGACGATTTCATTTAATGAATCACGTTTTGTTTTCATTTCTTCCAAGTTATTGGCTTCAACTGCTGCTTTCAATTCGTCACGGGCTTCTTCAGCTTTTTTGACTTCGTCTGCGTCTACTTTGCCTTCTAATTCCTTCAATGTTTTATCAACAGTGAACAACAATGCATCGACGTCGTTCCGCAAGTCTACTTCTTCTTTACGTTGTTTATCAGCTTCCGCATTTGCTTCCGCATCTTTCACCATCCGTTCAATTTCTTCATCTGTTAAACCTGATGAAGATTTGATCGTGATTTTTTGTTCTTTTTGTGTACCAAGATCTTTGGCTGAAACATTGACGATCCCGTTTTTATCAATATCAAATGTTACTTCGATTTGAGGGATACCACGAGGTGCTGGTGGAATATCCGTTAATTGGAATCTGCCTAAAGTCTTGTTATCAGAAGCCATTGGCCGTTCACCTTGTAAGACATGGATGTCTACAGCAGGTTGGTTGTCAGCAGCTGTTGAGAAGACTTGTGATTTGCTTGTTGGGATCGTTGTATTGCGATCGATCAATTTGGTGAAGACTGAGCCCATTGTTTCGATACCCAATGATAAAGGTGTTACGTCTAATAATACGACATCTTTGACATCACCAGTGATTACGCCACCTTGGATTGCCGCTCCCATAGCGACTACTTCGTCTGGGTTCACAGATTTGTTTGGTTCTTTATTGGTTTCTTTGCGTACTGCATCAACAACAGCTGGAATCCGTGTTGATCCACCGACTAAGATCACTTCATCGATTTCTGATTGTGATAGGCCAGCATCTTTCAATGCTTGACGAACTGGAATTTTTGTACGTTCAACTAAGTCAGCTGTCAATTCGTCGAATTTGGCACGTGTTAAAGTCATTTCCAAATGCAATGGACCTGCATCGCCAGCAGTGATAAACGGTAAGCTGATTTGTGTGCTTGTCACACCTGACAAATCTTTTTTGGCTTTTTCAGCAGCATCTTTCAAACGTTGCAAGGCCATTTTGTCTTTGCCTAAATCAATACCATTTTCTTTTTTGAATTCAGCAACCATATGATCGATGATTTTGTTATCAAAGTCATCTCCACCTAAATTGTTGTCGCCGGCTGTTGATAATACATCAAATACGCCATCACCTAATTCAAGGATCGATACGTCAAATGTACCGCCGCCTAAGTCAAAGACTAAGATTTTTTCATCTTTGTCTGTTTTATCTAAACCATATGCCAATGCTGCAGCAGTTGGCTCGTTGACGATCCGTTCTACTTCTAAACCAGCGATTTTACCAGCGTCTTTGGTTGCTTGACGTTGTGCATCATTAAAGTAAGCAGGAACAGTGATTACTGCTTTTTCAACTTTTTCACCAAGATAGTCTTCAGCGAAACCTTTGATGTATTGTAGCACCATCGCTGAAACTTCTTGCGGTGTATATGTTTTGCCTTCAACTTCTACTTTATATCCTGCTTCGCCCATATGGCGTTTAATAGAAGAAATCGTGTGTGGATTCGTCACTGCTTGACGTTTTGCCACTTCACCTACTTGGATCTCGCCATTTTTGAAAGACACAACTGATGGTGTTGTCCGATTTCCTTCTGGGTTTGTGATGATTTTTGCTTCGCCGCCTTCAAGAACAGCGACTGCTGAGTTTGTTGTTCCTAAGTCAATACCGATAATTTTACTCATGTGTATACGCTCCTTTTCAATTTAAACGAATGTTTCGTAGTTTTTTATTGTGCCACTACAACCATGCTTGCACGCAAGACACGGTCATGTAGTTTATACCCTTTTTGCAAGACATTAACGATGGTATCTGCTGGTACTTCATCTGTTGCAGGTACCGTTTGAACTGCTTGATGCAAGTTTGGATCAAAAGAAACACCTTCAGCGGCAATTTCTTCAATGCCTTCTTCTTTCAACGCTTGACGCAAACTTTCAAGGACCATTTCGACCCCTTTTTTCAAGTTTGCTGCTTGCTCTTCACCGACGTCAGCGGCCATTGCACGCTCTAAGTTATCAATGGCTGGCAACAGTTTTTTGCCAAGGTCTTGTGAACGATATTTTTGTAGTGTTTCACGTTCGTTGCGATTACGAGAAGTAATATTAGCAATTTCTGCTCGTGCCCGTAAGAACTGATCTTCTAGTTCATTGTTTTTTTCCTGCAACAACTCGATTTCTGTTTTTTCAACTTCTGCTTCGGAAATACCTGCTGCATCGATTGCTTCCTCTGAAGGTTCGATCATTTCATCTGTTTGAACAACTTCATCATTTACATGTTCTTCTTTTTCCGTCACGTTCGTACCATCCCTTCTTTATCCAATATCCGCTTATTCATCAGAATGATCCAATGCGCGGTAATACTCAGCTAATTTGCTGGCTAATTCGCTTCGAAAGGCATCCATCAAGCCAAACATCCGTGAGTACGGCATGCTGGAAGGACCCAATAAAGCAATCGTTCCCTGTCCGTGCCCTTCAATTTCATAACTTGCTTGGATCAAACTCATATTTTGCAATAAATCGTTGCCTAGTTCAGATCCGATACGGATTTGAATTGCTTGATCTCTAGGTGCCAATAACTGCGTGAGCTGATCTGCGTTTTTCATGAAAGAATACATCGACTTGAATTGGTTGACATCTTGTGTCGGTTCAAAATCCAATAGATTCATTCGACCACCGACAAATATTTTTTCTTCAAAAATATGACTCAACATCGTATCAAATAAATCAACGATGCCATCGGTCGTTTGAAAATACTTGTGCAAAATCATAGGTATTTCCGTTCTCAATCGATGATAGACAGTCATCAGTGGCTCGCCGATCAATTTATCATTGATGATTCGAACCATTTTTTCCAAATCTTCTCCACTTAAAGAAGCTGGCAATGTAAAGACTTGATTTTCAACATTTCCCTTGTCTGTCACGATGATCGCAATGATCTGCCGCGCATTCAACGGAACGATTCGAAACCCGGTCAACTTCCGTTCTTTGACGTCCGGTCCAAGAGACAGCGCCGTATAACTTGTCAGGTTAGATAAAATCGTCGCCGACTGTTGAATGATTTCATTGATTTCATGAAAATCTTTACCAAAAGAATGACGAATTGTTTGCAACTCTGATGGTCCTACTTGAGATGGCTTCAACAGGTGATCAACATAGTAGCGATACCCTTTGATTGAAGGAACCCGTCCTGATGAAGAATGGGTCTTTGATAAAAGTCCAGCAGCTTCTAGTGCCTTCATCTCATTACGGATGGTTGCAGAGCTCGCTTCAACCCCATCCTCCATCAATCGTTTTGACCCCGTAGGTTGGCCAGTATTCGTATAATTTTGGATGATGAGGTGTAATATCATTTGTTGTCTAGGTGTCAACATGTTATCCACTCCTCAATTAGCACTCATTCCTACTAAGTGCTAACACGATTATAAATATACCATATCTACAGCCAATGTCAAGTATTTACCCCTCTTTTTTAGCACTCTTTACACGAGAGTGCTAATTCCATTCAAAAATAAAAAAGCAGTCGCAACTGCTTTTAATTTGATGTACTTTCTTGATCGATCAGAAATGCTTCAAAAACATCATTTCCAATAAACATGCCGGCTTTCGTTAAATAAACATTGTCTAAGTCTTCAGCCAGCCAGCCTTTTGCCACCAATTTCTGGGTCACTGATCCGTAGACTTCATGAAACGAAACAGCAAATTTTTGTTGAAAGCGTGTTTTAGAAACGCCACGTTTCTTGCGTAACCCTAAAAACAACTCTTCTTCCATTTGATTTTCACGTGTCAGTACTTCTCTTTCATGAACTGGTAATTTTCCCTCTCGCAACGGTCTGAGATAATGTTGGATCGGCCCTTTATTTTTGTATCTTGTTTGATCCAAATAGCCACTCGCCCCTGCCCCAAATCCAAAGTAATGCGCATTGTTCCAGTACATCATATTGTGTTTGGACTCATAACCAGGACGGGCAAAATTGCTGATTTCATATTGATTCAGGCCGGCTTTTGCCATCGCTTCGATTGCTTCGTCAAACATTTGCGTTTCCGCTTCTTGAGAAGGCAGCGCCATCCGCCCTTGTCTGACCCAATTCATGAACATTGTTTTATTTTCGAGGATCAAAGAATACATTGCATAATGGGGTAAACCCAAATCGATTGCCCGGGTCAACGTATCTCGGAAACTTTCCATCGTTTGACCAGGCAATGCATAAATCAAATCAATCGTCACATTTTTAAAATCATGTTTTTCCAACATCTTGACGGTATCATAAACATCTGCTGCAGTATGCTTGCGACCGATTTTCTTTAGTAAGCGGTCATCAAAGGTTTGAACCCCCATCGATAAACGATCGATGCCATGATTTTTAAGGACGATCATTTTGTCTTCACTTAAATCACCTGGATTTGCCTCTACCGTAAACTCTTTGGTAGTTGAAGTTGGCAAGATCTGATGGATTCCAGATAACAGACGATCCAATTGTTTAGCAGTCAATGAAGTTGGTGTACCACCGCCCACATAGATCGTTTCACTAGCGGTAATTGGATATCTCTCTATGGTCAGTGTCATTTCTTTCAACAGTGCCTCGATATACTCATCAACAGGCTGCCCTTCCAGGAAAACCTTATTAAAGTCGCAATAGTAGCAGATATGTTCGCAAAAAGGGATATGTATGTAAGCAGAAATATTCGTTTCTGATTTTTCTTCTATAACTGGGTGTATCATCCGAAGCAATTCTCCTTTATTCAGCAAGACAAGCTTGTTTTTGTGTCGCCACTCATTGTAGCACAGATCCTTGCGATCTCCTAAGATCCGGGAAATTTACAGCGCAAAAAAAGTTTTCCAAATTGAAGAAGGAAAACTTTGCTTACGGTACACATTCATTTTTTAAAGATACCTGCACTTGTTCAGTACGGTCAAAAACCGCTTTTGCTCCTGCTTTCACCAGAAAATTCTTCTGTGATAAAAGCAAAAACTAACACTTCCCCCAAACTGTTAGCGCAACAATCAAACATGCCTGTGTTGCCGACTCACCTCACAAGAGCAGGACCAAATGTTCAAAAAGACATTGTTTGCCTTTTGTACTTTTAGTATACCTTTTTAAGAAATAAATTTCCTATCATTTTTTTCATCAAGCGAAGAAAATCATGAAAACGCCGCCTAAAAAATGAAACGAAGAATTTGGATCACATATCGAATCAAGCGATAAATGATAAACAGAAAAAACAGATTGCCCAGTATGAAACGAAAGCCATTGCCAATCGATTCGCGGAAACTACGAAAACTAAACAAATTAGACCAACGGTGAAATCCGTTCTGCCGATTTCTTTTTAACCGATAGGCCTCGTCATATTTGGTCTCCAGCATATCATAGTATAGCAATATAAAAGGCTGCTTTAAAAAATAGCCCTTCTGATAGCCAGCCATCAACGTCAACGCTTTATCGTTTGAAGGAAAGTTGCGATTGCCGCTTTTTTTGATTCGGCCAATCGTTCCATCCCCTTGCTCAAAAGCGTAAACATCTTCATATTCAGTCAGTTGCACGACACGTGGCGGCGTATTCGCTTTTAAATAGGCAGCAATCACATGTGTTGCTTCATTATATCTCTTGAAGAGCCAAACTTCTAAAGCAACCAGCAATAGCAATAACAACCCATTGATGATATAACCTTCTTGCATCAACAACAAGTAGCCCACGATGATGAGCATAGCAGCAGCAATCAAAATCATGCGCCGCCGAAAATATCCTTGATACATTTGGATAAGAGAGCGGTGATAGTAAGTAAAGTCCTGTTGGGCTGTATCCATATTGATCCCCCTTCATATCAATCTTATTTTTGTCAATTTACCAAATCTATTCTATCGTGTCAATTTTTTGTCGTAATCGTTAGGATTGTTTTGTGAAAGAAAACGTTTTATAATAAATAATGAAACAACTAATATGTCAGAAAGCGGGTAGATAAAGTGATTTTACAAGATACGTTCACATTGCAAAACCAGTTAAAGATTCCAAAAATTGGTTTAGGTACTTGGCAGTCTTCGCCTGAAGATGCCTACAAAGCGGTAAAAATTGCCTTAGAAAATGGTTATCGTCATATCGATACAGCCGCTGCTTATAAAAACGAAGAAGCAGTTGGGAAAGCCGTTCGTGATTCTGGTTTGTCACGAGAAGATATTTTCATCACAACCAAAGTTCCAGCAGAATTGAAAAGCTATCAAGAAGCGGTGGACAGTATCGATGCCTCTCTAGCTAAATTAGATTTAGGATATATTGATTTGATTTTGATTCATGCCCCACGCCCTTGGTCGATCATGCGAGACAATCCTGAAAAGAAAGATTTCTTTTTAGAAAACATCGATGTGTGGAAAGCGCTTGAAGAAGCCTATTTAAGTGGAAAAGTTAAATCGATTGGTGTCTCAAATTTTGATGAAAAAGATTTACAAAATATTTTTGATCATTGTGATGTGAAGCCAATGGTCAATCAATACGTGTATCATATTGGTCGTACGAACGAAGATTTATTGGCGTTCTGCAAAGAAAATGATATTTTGGTGGAAGGCTACTCCCCAATTGCGACAGGTCGTTTGTTGGATAATGAAGAAATCCAACAAATCGCTGATACTTACGAACGTTCCATTCCGCAAGTATCGATTCGTTATTTATTACAAAAAGGCATCTTGCCATTGCCTAAATCCGTCCATGAAGCCTATATTATCGACAATGCAAAAGTTGATTTTGAGATTTCAGACGAAGACATGGCGCGGTTAGATCAAATAAAAGCCTAAACACGCAGCCCCCGATAAAGAGATAGTTATCTCTTTATCGGGGGCATTTTTTTTATGTTAGTTGTTCAAATGTGCCCCAAACTTTGACTGTCTGATCTGCCACCATCACTTGTCCTTTCGCAATCACAGTATCAACACTTAAATCAGCTTTATTCAACAAGCAAAGATCGGCATCCATCCCTTGGGCAAGCTGGCCTTTTTGATGTAGCTTCAAGATTTTTGCAGGATTGCAAGTAATCGCCCGCAAAGCAATTTCCAAGGGAATCTGTTCTTTTTCTACCGCTTCTTTGATGCCCACCATCAATGCCCTAGAACTGCCGACCCCCAATCCAATAAATTGGTTGTTCTCATCAAAATAAGGTAAACTGCCCTGACCATCAGAAGTCATCGTAAATTGATCCAAGCCAATACCTTCCTCTAACAAACGCTTCAAACCTTTACTGAAACGCACTTCATCATCTTCTTTTTCCCAAAAATCAGGATCTTCACTCGCGGTGAAATCAATGGTTCCGCCCATTTTAGCAAAATCGATACTGGCTTCAAATAATTCACTCGTTCGATTGGCATGGGTTGGTAAAAACTGACTGATCGGAATCTCTGTTTCCGAAACGGTACGCAAAATCAGTTCATATTTTTTTTTGCCGCCCCCAAGATGGACATTCATGATTCCAGCTTTTCCAGAAAGCATACCACCAACACGGGCATCAGCTGCCGCTCGCGTAAATTCATCGAAGGTCGGTTGCGAGGAACGATGATCTGAGATGGCAATTTCTCCGATGCCAATGACTTCTTCAATCATTAAGAAATCTTTGATCAGCGAATCCGTGACTGGATCAAGGGGCAGCCGGTAGGAACCATCGTACACATACGCAGAAATACCTTCAGCCTTTAACCCCTTTGCTTTACTGATTAATGCCGTCATATCACGGCCGACACCATCTGTACCCAAACATCCGACAACAGTTGTCACACCAGCGGTGGTCAGTTGACTCAGTTTGACTTCAGGTGTGCGGTTTTGATACCCGCCTTCACCCCCACCGCCTAAAATATGAAAATGACAATCGATAAATCCTGGCGTAGCAATCATTTCTTTGCCATCGATCACTTCTAATTCTACCCCAGTCACAGCAACTTGGATTTCATCTTCGATCGCCACGATTTTGTCGCCGCTCAATAAAATATCTTTCATTCCAATATGTTCTGGTGTGTAGACGTCGACTTGTTTGATCAATTTCAATTTCGTCCATCTCCTTCTAGATTACTGTAAACCAATCATAACTGCGATCACAATAAAGATCGTACCTAATACAAATAGAAATCCTTGCATCTTGATTTGGAACTTGGCCCATTTTGCCCATTCGATCCGAGCCACACCAAGAACACCAATCAGGCTGGCAGAAACAGGTGTAAAAGCATCCATGAAACCTGAACCAAGCTGGTAAGCCAAGACAGCGATTTGTCGAGATACCCCCAATAGATCTGCCAATGGTGCCATGATTGGCATCGTCAAGGCAGCTTGCCCGGAATTCGATGTTACCACCAAATTGAATAAACTTTGGAAAATATACATAAACCAAGCACCGATCACTGCAGGTACATTGTTCAACAAGCCGCCAATACTATGCAAAATCGTATTTAAAGCAGAAGGTACATTCGCATCAGATCCGCCTAAGACTAACAATATACCTTTTGCCATTCCGACCACGATCGCTGTTCCAGCCAAATCTGCTGCACCAGATTGAAATGAACGAGCAACATCATTCAAGCCCATATTTTCCAACTTAAAGAAAACGGCGATCAAACCAGCACCAAGACCCATCACAAAGAATTGTGAAGCGATTTCTGGGATATAATAACCTTTTTGGGTCACTCCCCAGACGATCCAAATCAGAACAGCCAACATTTCCACTAAAATCAATTTATGCCCTAGTAAAAATGGTTTTTGTTCATTAGATGTTTGTTCCAAATGATTACGGAAGTACGCATCTGACTGATAAGTCAATGATTTTTCAGGCTGTTTGCGGACTTTTTCTGCATAGATCATCAAGTATGCGGCGGACAATGCTGTAACAACGACCCACATAATGATTCTGAAAGTGGCGCCGGATAGAACTGGAATACCAGCGATTCCTTGGGCCACTGCAACACTAAACGGACTCATCCAAGAAGTGGCGTTCCCAATTTGCGAGGCGACATACGTTACGGTTACCGCCACGATCGAATCATAGCCCAAAGCAATCACAAAAGGTACCATGACCATTGAAAATGGAATCACTTCTTCGGCCATGCCAAAGGTCGCACCCCCAAAAGAAAAGGCGAAGAAGAGCAAGGGCAGTGCCAGTCGTTCTAATCCCCGTGTTTTACTGATGAAAGCAAAAATCCCTGCATCGATCGCGCCGGTTTGCATAATGATCCCAAAAGCCCCACCAACGACCAATATCAATGCGGCAATACCTACCGCAGATCCGTATTTATCTCCAGATACTAAACCTTCAAATACAAAGTTCAAGAAACCAAAACCGCCAAAGTCATCCGTTCCCCAAACTTTCGCTGTTTTGTGTAATTTTTCTGAAGTATCATAGATCTGCTCACCATATAAGTCATACAATACATCATCCGTCAATCCGACTTCGTCTAACTGACTTTGATCCATGGCGTCTGGTCCTTCTGCAAGTAACTCTTCAAGTGCAGTTGGGTCAATGGATAATGCGTTTAATTGTGTCGTATCCTCTTCCAATGCGGACAGTTGATCATATACAAATTCCTGTTCCAATGGATAAGCATAACGAAACGAATCTTGAACCAAAACAGTTCTTGTACTTATCTCTCCATTCGCATCCGTATATTCAATTTCCTGTGTACTAAATTTTCCTGCTGGCACTAAAAATGTCAACAACCAAGCGATAATGACCACACCAAAAATAATCACATATGTATGTGGTGTTTTCATCTTAGTTAAATCTTTGCTGTTATTTTTCTTAAACACTTTCCCCACATCTAGACTCCCTTTCGTTATACATTAAAATGCATAAAGTTTCATCATTTCAATAATTTTAGTATAACGAATATTCCGATTTACCTCATTGGGAAATCATTAGAAATCACAAAATAGTTTTCTTTTTTTTAAAATAAAATGCATCAACTACTCGATTGCACAATAAAAGAAGGAAAATGACGATGCATTTTCCTTCTTTTACGTACCCGTTTCTACGATCATTCATCCTACACCATTTGGGTAAAATAAGCTTTTGTATCTTGTTCATCTTGTTTCAATTGCTCAATCAACGCTGCCGCACCATTGAAGGCAACTTGATCTCGCAGAAAATGGTGCCAGCGAATTTGGACCGTTTCTCCATAGATGTCTTGGTGAAAATCTAAAATGTAGATTTCGACTGTAAGTTGTCTGCCTTGACCAAAAGTATCATTATGGCCGATCGATCCCATAGAAGGATACCAACGATCCCCCACTTTTAGTTCGGTCACGTACACGCCTTCTTTAGGTAAACGAACAGTGCTTTTGACTTTGATATTGGCTGTTGGAAAACCTAATTCACGTCCTCTTGCATCGCCATGGACCACGATACCTTCGAATTCATAAATATAACCTAGCAAACGGTTGGCTTCAGCCATCTCACCATTTTGCAAAGCAGCACGTATCCGTGTGGAGCTGACTTTTTCTTCGTTGATCGATTCTTGTGGTACAGTAACCACTTCAAAACGCTCTTGGGCATATGTTGGCAATAAAGACATATTGGCAGCTGCTTTCTTACCATAAGTATAGTCGAATCCTGCAACAACTACTTGGGCATGCAAGCCGACCATGTATTGGTCAACAAAATCTTGTGGGGCTAAATTTGCAAAAGCAGAGGTAAATTCTACTTCATACAAGTAATCGATGCCTAAATCTGCCATATGACGTTCTTTTTGTTCTAAATTGGTCAAATACTGCATCGCATCTGGATCAACTTTTTGAAAAACGATCGACGGATGCTGATTAAATGTCATCAACGCCAATTTATAGCCTTTTTCTTTTGCAATCTCACGTCCAGTAGCAATCACCTTTTGATGGCCAATATGCACCCCGTCAAAAAAACCCAATACGAGAACTACATCTGTTTCAGGAATCACCTTTTGGTCGTAAGGATGTCTGATTTCAATTATTTCCATACTTATTCTCCTATTTCTGTCCGGATCACTTTCGCCGGTTTTACGATATCATGATATTTATCATGGGCTTTATAAATACTCACCAACTGATCCTGATAAAAAATGGCTATCAATTGATCTGGTCGATCAGTTAAGCCCAGATCTTGATAGGATAAACGCATACCATTGCGCACTTTGCGCCATAGCTCCTGGTCGATCGCAACATGAGCAAAATCAGCCACACCATATTCGATTGGCAACAATAAATCAGCGATACTGCCATTTTCCATAGCAACACTTACTTCTTCGATCGTGACTGCTTGTTCCTGGGTAAAACCACCACTGGCCAACCTGGTCAAGTCTGACATGTGGGCTGGTACGCCTAGAATTTTTCCCGTATCAACAGCCAGCGTTCTCACATAAGTTCCTTTACCACAAGAGACTTCAAACCGCCATGATTGTGTCCCGTTGTTTCGGTCATAGACTGGTTCTGAGATCCGCTTAAAAGACGAAATCACCGCTTGACGTTGCGGACGTGCCACGGTTTCGTTGTTTCTGGCATATTCGTAGAGACGTTTGCCGTTGACTTTGACCGCAGAATACATAGGTGGAATTTGCGTGATCGTGCCCGTCATTTGTGCCATAGCTTCATCAATTTCTTCCACAGTAAAAGGTACTTCCATCATCATCGCTTCAACGATTTCTCCAGATGCATCTTCAGTTGTCGTACTGGTACCCAATGTGATCTCACCCGTATAACGTTTTCCAGAATCTACCAAGTATTCAACGACCTTGGTTCCCTTACCGATACAGATAGGCAATACACCATCTACATCTGGATCTAAGGTACCACTGTGACCGATTTTTTTGGTTTGTAAAATTTTTCTTAGTTTAAATACACAGTCATGACTGGTTTGACCGCGTTCTTTCCATAACGGTAAAATGCCATCCATAGAATCCCTCCGATTCATTTCAACTTGATTATTATACCATAGAAAAATGACAAGCCCACATCAAAAATCTTTCCGATTAATCCTTTGTCATGATACACTATTTGTAAGAGGAGGTTACGCTATGGTGTTTTTTACGCTGCTAACATTTTTAGGATTTGTTCTATTCTTGGTAATGATCCAAATTGGTACATTACAAAAGAAAGAAGAAGCATTTGCTGCAATATTGATCAAGAATCGTACACCTTCTTTGACGCGAATGATGCTATTCTTTACCAATCTTGGAAAAGCCGCACCAACGATCATCATTGGCTTGTTGTTGTTTGCATTTCCAGCAACGCGTGCCACCATTGCCCCACAAACGGCAACCAGCATCTTTGTGGTTTCTGGTCTGGCCTTTTTTATCAAACGCATCGTGCGTCGAGAAAGACCGATCGATCATCGTCTAGTCGAAGAAAAAGACCACAGTTTTCCCAGTGCACACGCAGCAACATCAGCGGCAATGTACGGCACGATCGCAATGACGATTGGCACACTCGTATCAGCAGCAGTTTTGCCGATGACACTCTTCGCTTGTTTACTTGCTTTCTTGATCGGTTTTAGCCGTGTCTATCTTGGGATACACTTCTTAACCGATGTAGTTGGCGGTTGGTTGTTAGGTGCTGCAACTGCTGGATTAGTCACTATGTTGTTTATGCACTACTAGAAGATCAAAAAAAGGCCGTACCTGTAGGTACAGCCTTTTTTTTAATCTTCTGTGTGCAGCGAGCGGATCATTTCATCGATTTTGTTTCCATATTGTACTGATTGATCCAATTCAAATTGAATTTCAGGTACTTTATAGAGAGACAATGCTTGTCCAAGCTCTCGACGTACCAAGCCAGTAGCTTTTTCAAGACCGGCTTGGGCTTTTTGCTTGTCTGATGCTAAATCAGTCAATGTACTGTAATAGATGGTTGCTTGTTGCAAATCACCTGTTACCCGCACATCAGTAATCGTTACATCTTGGACCCGTGGATCTCGAACACTTTTACGAAGAATTTGATTGACTTCTTTTAAAATTTCTTGTGCGACTCGTCGATCACGATAGTTAGCCATTCAAAATGCCTCCTTATCTTTTGTTCTTTCTTTTATTTCGCTGGTACTTCTTCCATAATGTAGCCTTCGATCACATCATCAACTTTGACATCGTTGAATTTCTCGATCATTGCGCCACATTCAAAGCCTAGTTTCACTTCTTTGACATCGTCTTTGAAACGTTTCAGACTTGCAAGTTTACCTTCAAAAATAACAATTCCGTCACGAATCAAACGAACACCGCTATCACGCTTGATACTTCCTTCAGTCACATAACAACCAGCGATCGTGCCGACTTTAGATACTTTGTAGGTTTCACGAACGATCATTTGGCCAGTGATTTTTTCTTCGAATTCTGGGTCAAGCATCCCTTTCATCGCTGTTTCGATTTCTTCAATGGCTTTGTAGATGATTCTGTGAAGACGAATATCCACTACTTCAGCATCCGCTTGTTGTTTTGCTTGCGGTGTTGGACGAACATTGAAACCGATGATGATCGCATTACTTGCTGCGGCTAACGTTACATCGCTTTCGTTGATCGCACCAACAGCTGAATGGACGATATTCACTCGAACACCTTCAACATCGATTTTCTTCAATGAGGCAGCTAATGCTTCCGCAGAACCTTGGACATCCGCTTTGATGATGACATTGACTTCTTTCAATTCGCCTTCTTTAAGGCTTTCGAATAAGTTGTCTAATGTGACACGGCTATTTGACGAACGTTGTTCCATCAATGCTCGTTTGGCACGTTCTTCACCGGCAGCACGAGCAGTTTTTTCATCGTCAAATGTAACAAAACGATCTCCTGCTTGCGGCACATCATTCAATCCTGTGATTTCAACTGGTGTTGCAGGACCTGCAGTTTTGTCACGACGACCTAAGTCATTTGTCATGACACGTACCCGACCGAAAGTATTGCCGACAACGATTGGATCTCCAACATGTAAAGTACCTTGTTGGACTAGTAATGTTGCAACTGGTCCTTTACCTTTGTCAAGACGGGCTTCGATCACTGTTCCAATAGCACGTTGTGTTGGATCAGCTTTCAAATCTTCTACTTCAGCAACCAATAGAATCATTTCAAGCAGTTCTTCGATATTTTGTCCGAATTTCGCAGAAATCTCGACAAAGATCGTGTCCCCGCCCCATGCTTCAGGAATCAATTCATGTTCACTTAATTCTTGCATCACGTGTTGTGGATTCGCACCTGGTTTATCGATTTTGTTGACAGCCACAATGATCGGCACTTTCGCTGCTTTCGCGTGGTTGATAGCTTCAACTGTTTGCGGCATCACACCGTCATCTGCTGCAACGACTAAAATTGTGATATCTGTGATACTTGCGCCACGAGCACGCATACTAGTAAAGGCAGCATGTCCTGGTGTATCCAAGAATGTGATTGGCTTCCCGTTGATGTCGATTTGGTAGGCACCGATATGTTGTGTGATACCTCCGGCTTCTCCACTGGTGACACGTGAATGACGTAATGTATCTAACAACGTTGTTTTCCCATGGTCAACGTGACCCATGATCGTGACAACTGGCGGCCGAGAAACAAGATTTTCAGCGTTTTGTTCTTCTGGTTCGAAGAATTTATCGATATCAGCAATATCAACTTGTACTTTTTCTTGTGGTTCAATACCGTAATCTGTTGCCAATAATTCAATCGTATCTTTGTCTAACGGTTGATTTTGATTGACCATGATCCCCATCATAAAGAGTTTCTTGATGATTTCAGCTGGCTCACGGTAGATTTTTTTCGCGATATCCGCCACATTCATGCCTTCTGTGTATTCTAATACTTCTGGCAATTCACGGAATTTACGTGCTGGAACTGGTGGTTTTGGCGTTTGATTTTGACGGCCTTTTTTGCCTTTTTTGTTAAATTTGTTGCGGTTGTTATTGTTAAAGTTATTGTTGCGATTCCCGTAGTTCGATTTTCCACGGTTTTGACCGCCACCACGGTTTTGGGTGTCATTACTAGACGGACCACTATTATTCGAACGACCTGCACTTTGATTGGTGTTCGCAGGACGATTTTGCTGTCCCTGGTTTGTTGGACGGTTTTGTTGTCCTTGGTTCGCTGGACGGTTTTGTTGTCCTTGATTTGTTGGACGGTTTTGTTGCCCTTGATTTGTTGGGCGGTTTTGTTGTCCTTGATTTGCTGGACGGTTTTGTTGTCCTTGATTTGTTGGACGGTTTTGTTGTCCTTGATTTGCTGGACGGTTTTGTTGTCCCTGATTTGTTGGACGACTCTGTTGTCCTTGATTTGTTGGACGATTTTGTTGTCCTTGATTTGTTGGACGACTCTGTTGTCCTTGATTTGTTGGACGATTTTGTTGTCCCTGATTATTGCTATTTTTTTGGTTATTCACTCGACTTTGACTTCCTTGGTTATTTGGCCGTGTTTGACTTCCTGCATTGTTGCTGCGCTCCACTTGTCCTTGACCAGTAGGACGTTGATTGCTTACAGTGGAACGTTGTTGATTTTGATTATTATGACGGTTTTGGAAGTTAGGATTATTTCTTTGCGTTTTAAACTTCTTTTGTTCTTGTCTTGCCGGCTGGTTGGCTGGTTTCTGATCTGCGGGAGTTGATTTTACTGATGTTGAATCATTTGGTTTACCACTTAGTGACTGTTGTAATTTTTGCGCTTCTCCATCTGAGATCGCACCCATATGATTTTTTACATCAAAGCCTAAAGATTGTGCTTTTTCGACAACCTCTTTACTCGATTTGTTCCATTCTTTTGCAAGTTCGTAAATTCTTTTTTTCCCCATGCAATCACCTTCCTAACCTAATATTAATTCCTGCACCTTCCTAGCAAATCCTTGATCTAAGATGCCTATCACCATTCGAGGTTTCCCAATGGCTGCACTGATTTCTTCAGTAGAAAATGCATCTAGGAGCGGAATTTCGTAATAAGAACTTTTGTCCTTGATTTTTTTCTGTGTATTTTTACCAGCATCACTAGCAAGAATGATCAAAGCCGCTTTTTCATTGCGGATTTCCTTTAAAGTCATTTCTTCGCCTGTGACTAATTTTCCAGCCCGCATGGCTAGTCCTAACATATTTAGTGCTTTTGTTCTATTCATTTGCAAATAACTCTTTCCGCGCTTTTTGATGCGTCACATACTCAAGTAGCTCTTGATAAAATTCATCTGTCAACTTGGCTTCTAACACGCGATCCAATATTTTCTTATCCCAAGCTTTTTGTGCCTCTGCTGGATCGATTGCGATATAAGCGCCACGACCCGGCATTTTCCCTGTTGGATCAATTGAAACCACACCTTCTTTGGAACGAGTGATTCGCAACATTTCCTTTTTGGGCAGCATCTCGCCTGAAACGACTGATTTGCGTAATGGAACTTTTCGTTTTTTCATGACGATGTCACCTCAACTATTTTTCGTCGAAATCGATGTTTTCATAATCATCTGCTGTCATATCAGAAGCAACGATTGTTTCATCGATTGATGCTTCTGCTGGAGATTCCTCAATCACAGTTTCATTATTGCCTTCTTCGGGGTTATATTCGTCGATATAATCACCCTCGTCTAATTTTGCATAAAATTCTTCCATATCTGATTCAGACTTGATATCGATTTTGTGGCTTGTCAATTTAGCAGCTAAACGGGCATTTTGTCCGCGTTTACCAATGGCCAATGACAATTGATAGTCAGGTACGACTACTGTACAAGCTCTTGGGTTTTCAACATCAAAAATCACATCACTGACTTCCGCTGGATTCAATGCATTGGCGATGAAAATAGCTGGATCTTCGTTCCATTCAACGATATCCATATTTTCACCTTTTAATTCATTGACGATTGCTTGAACACGCTGACCTTTAGGGCCGACACACGTTCCGACTGGATCAACATTGGGATCAAACGAGCGAACAGCAACTTTCGCACGGTCACCTGCTTCTCTGGCAATGCTGACGATTTCTACAGTGCCGTCATAAACTTCTGGCACTTCTTGTTCAAATAAGCGACGCAATAAATCTGGATGACTACGGCTAACAAAGACTTGTGGTCCTTTAGATGTGTTTTCAACCCGAGACACAAACACTTTGATCCGGTCATGGGCTTGATAAAACTCGTTTGGCATTTGATCTTGCTTAGACAATACCGCTTCGATTTTTCCAAGGTTCACATAGATATAGCGATTGTCTTGGCGTTCAACGATCCCTTGCAGGATGTCTTTTTCGTATGCGCTGAATTCATTATAGATAATGTTTCTTTCTGCTTCTCTAACGCGTTGCAAGATCACTTGCTTGGCAGTTTGCGCTGCAATACGGCCGAAATCTTTTGGTGTGACTTCAAAACGAATCTTATCACCGATTTCATATGCTGGATTGATGGTCATCGCTTCTTTTAAAGAAACTTCCAACTGAGAATCCATTACTTCTTCCGTGACTTCTTTGACTGCATAAACATGGATATTGCCTTTTTTTTGATCAAATTCCACTTCAACATTTTGTGCTTGGCCGTAATGGCGTTTATAAGCGGATACCAGTGCTGCTTCTAAAGCATCGATAACGATCTCTTTTGAAATGCCTTTCTCTGCTTCTAATGCATCCAATGCATTCAACATTTCTTTACTCATGATTCTTTCATTCCTCCGTGATTAAAATTGAATGGCTAAACGAGCTTTGGCAATGTTTTTCCGTTCGATCGTCCGTTCCTTTTCTCTGGTTTTGACGCGGGTCTTGATAACCAGCTGATTCTCGTCAAACGACTGCAAAAATCCGTCAAATTGTTTTTCCCCATCGATGGGCTGATAAAGGGATACATGGATATATTCTCCTACCGCCCGCTGATAATCAGCTTCTTTTTTTAGTGGTCGTTCTGCCCCTGGAGAAGAAACTTCCAAAAAATAGGCTTGCGGAATTGGATCGGGATCGATTTGATCAAGCTGTTCACTTAGATGTTCACTAACGAACGCACATTCTTCAATATCAATGCCGCCTTCTTTGTCAATAAATACCCGTAAAAACCAGCTTTTCCCTTCCTTTACAAACTCCACTTCAACTAACTCAAAATTTTGTGCATCCAGAATTGGCGTCACAATCTCTGTGACTGTTTCAACTACTGTACTCACACAACATCGCCTCCTTTAGTTCTCATCGAAACGAACTTCATTCCATTAAAAAGAGTGAGCGAAAAAACCGCTCACTCACTCTAAGTATCATTACTTTGTAAATATAACACAAATTTCAATTACTTTCAACTATCGGCGCATTTATCGCGGTTTTTCTGAAAATAAGCTAGCATTTCTTAATAGTTTACCGCTAATTCTATCGATATCATCCGTCCATTCTAGCTGATCAAAATAAGCTTACTATCAGTCGTGGAATCAAGGCATTTGCCTCAAAATCCAACGGTGCATGGTCAGGAAAATACAAGTACCAGCGAATAGCGTAGACACCCAAAACCAAAATGATGCCACCCACCCAAAATTTGCGGCTATCGTAGATTTTGCTTACAAAAGATTTATGCCGGAAAATAACCACAACAAATAATAGCGGGACAAGCCAAAATAATGGATGAAAGTGAAATGCGCCCGCCACATCTCCTTCGATGAGATGTAAAAACGCCCGCGTCATCCCACAACCGGGACAAGGCAAACCAGTCAACGCTTTGAATGGGCAAATCAATAGTCTGTCCAATCATCAAAATCAGCTGCTTGGTTTGGTACGATTCGTTCAGCTTGTTCCCAAAGTTGATTCATATCTGATTGTAAAATGGCCATATTGATAATGTCTAAACCAAACAAAGTCAAAATAACGAACAATATCTTATTGTCATTATAGCGTGGATACTGGGCTTTTTGCTGCGCGCTGATAAAGATATCCGCGATGCGATACCACCAATAGAATTGATAAAGGCCACATGTCACAATCGTCAAAACGATTGAAAGCCCTGGTGATAGACGATAATCCTCACTATACGCTGTCAACTCCTTCGTGGTTTGATAAAACCAGAAGAAATAATAAATGCCGCAAGTAATGATCGTGAGTAAAATGACCATCAAAACTGATCGTTGTTGCCTTACATAGTTTCCCTTCATTGCAAACGCCTCCTAAAAACTTTTCAAATCTGTCATTATTATACCTGATTCCAGCTGGGAAGAAAGAGGTTAAGGGATATTCGCCCATTTTTTTATACGGTCTGTTTCACTAGTGTTGCACAGATTATCCAAACGATTCGATCCTTGACGTAAAACATCCCGTCTCCAACCAACTGAATCCCCCATGATTCGATTGACTTAATCCTATTTTCTTGGGCAAAGTTCCTGAAAAACAATATGCGGTATCCAATTGCACCTAAAACTTTGTTTTCTAGACAAAAACAATCAGCATCCGAAAAACTTCAACCTAACACTTGATTTTTCGAGAATTTTCTAGGAAAACAATTTTTAGATTATTCGAATAAATCCTGTGCAATATTGGTGGATATGTAAGAAATCACGCATACCCATTGCAGCCCATCCATCAATCACCTATACTTAAACCAATAACTGTCAGAAAATTCCAAAGATACCATGACAAAATAAGGGGGCAATTACAGTGACAACTGATTTGATGATTCGTGATCTGACAAAATCCTTTGATGGAAAAGTATTGTTTGATCACGTCAACTATGAATTTCAACAAGGGAAAATCTACGGGCTTCTTGGCCGCAACGGCGCAGGGAAAACGACACTTTTCAACTGTGTAGCCAAAAATATCCAAATAGATTCTGGAAAAATCTTACTATCCACTAATAGCAACGAACGGGACTACGACAATACCGAAATTGGCTTTACCTATACCCAACCACAATTGCCCGCCTTTATGACAGCCTTTGAATTCGTGCGCTTTTTTATGGATATCAATAAACATCGCATCAAAGATCACAAAACACCCCAAGAACATTTGGATCAAGTCGGAATCGCAAGAGAAGATCAGCACCGACTGTTAAAAGACTTTTCCCACGGGATGCAAAATAAAGTTCAAATGCTCGTTTCACTAATGGTCTTGCCTCCCGTCATGTTATTGGACGAACCTTTGACCTCCTTTGACGTAGTCGCAGCCCACGAGATCAAACAACTGATTCGAGAAGCAAAAAAAGATTCAGTGGTGATATTCTCCACCCACATCTTACAACTAGCCCAGGATCTTTGTGACGAAATCGTCCTGTTGCACAACCAAAAGCTTACTGGAATCGATCCAGCCCGCATTCATGACAAAGATTTTGAAGATGAAGTGGTTCAACTATTATCCACTCAGGAAGAACAAGTGATATCGCAAACCATCATCAGTCATGGGGCGCTAACAGAAGAATCTGTACCTTCTCAAAAACATCGTGAGGAGGCAGAATAATGCAGGCTGCCTTGAAGCAATATTGGCAATACACTTTGTACACCATAACCAAGAAAATCAACGGGGTTCTTTATTTTCTAAGGAAAATTCCCGTCGTTAAAAATATCATTTCGCCATCATTATTCTCTCAGTACGAGTTGAAACAAATTTTTACAGGCCTTTACTTTGTTGTCTATATATTATTCAGCACTATGATGAAATTTTTCTTGTTGGGGCTCTATTATTTCCTCGCCATGATCACCATGAACGCCATTCATAGCGATACTTTAGACCTATTACAATTCAACCCTTTTGTAATGACCCTAGGATTACTGCTTTGGGGCCTGACCACTAGTGGTCTGTATAACATCAACAATGTATTTGGTTTAGCAGACAAAAATGAACAAGATTTCTTACTGCAATTTCAGATTTCCCGGAGAGTATTTTTGCCTCGTTCTTTAATGATGGGTGTAAGCAAACAACTAATTATGTATATCCCAGCGCTATTAGTCTATAGCTTTTTAGGGAAAAATTTCCTTTACTTACCAGCAGGTCTAGCCGTTTACGCCTCTGGTCCTTATCTAGGTTCTTGGTGCAGCCGTCTAGTTTACCAAATAAAGGGAGGGCGTATCGCAAAATGGCTCTATACATTACTCGTGATCCTTTTATCTGTGACCATTTATCTTGCTTGCTGTTTTCTGCAATTCGATTATCTACTGATTTTGACTGGTTCCCTAGTAATCGGCGGCGCCTTGACCTTGATCAGCTTCCTAGGAATTCGTAAGTTTAATCAAGAAAATGATTACTTCCTTTATCTCAACGAAGGCATGTTAGCCTTCAAAAATCAATATCAAAATGCGCAAAATAAAAACAAACAATTCACTAGCACTGGACTAGAAATGCAAAAAAAATTAGAATTAACTGACGCCAAAGATTTCACCAACCTCAGTGGTAGTGCCTATCTCAACGCTTTGCTTTTTGATCGCTATCGCAAGATTCTTAACAAGTCCTTGCTGATTCGGTTAGCTGTCTTTGGAATCATCGCGCTGTTGATTGCTTTTGCTGGACTCTCAGGCGCTGCTCAGGATCTCAGCTTAAAACAAGAAAACATGGTGAAAATGTTGCCCATGCTTTTCTTCGTGATGTACTTCTGTTCTCTAGGAAAAGCCATTGTTCAGATGGTGTTCGTCAACTGTGATGTGTCCATGTTGAATTATCCTTTCTATCGAGAACGGACCACCATCCTTAGCGGGTTCAACTACCGTTTCATACGTACTGCCCTATACAATAGCGTGATCTCACTTGCGATTTTTGGGAATTTCCTCATATATAATTTTTTCTGCAATGGAAATCTCAATGGTCAATTCTTCTTGGTCTTAGCTTTATTACTAGTAGCCATGACTGCCTTGTTTTCTTTCCATGAATTATTTGCTTACTATTTGCTGCAACCTTTCACGGGAGATATGGAAGTCTTGAATCCAATCTACCGCGTCGTATCAGGCGCACTTTATTGGGTGTCCTATTTGAACTTGCAAATCAGAGTTTCCGGTATGACCTACGTGATCATCGTATCTGCGGCTTGCTTAATTTATGTAATCATTGGTTATATCGTAATCAATCTGAAAGCACCCCAAACCTTTAGGCTCAAAGGGTAAATACATGAGAAAACGCCACTACTTGGATCGAAAACAAGTGGTGGCTTTATTTAGGTGACTAATAAATGAATCGTGTAAAAGTTTCAAATGTACCAATATGTTGAAACAGCGGGAAAACCTTTGCAAAACTAGTGTGCTGTTTAACAATAAAAAAAGGCAGAAATCATGATGATTTCTGCCTTTAGCATAACTGTTGCGAACCGCTGGTTGCTGATTAAACCCGACTGTAATTTTTGACTTCCGCAGCCATTGCATCCACGAAAAGATTCAATTCTTCTACATTCGTTTCTTTGCTGCCGTAGCGACGGATATTGACCGTTGCGTCGTTAACCTCTTGGTCGCCGACGACGATTTGATACGGGATTTTTTGAGTTTGAGAAGCACGGATCTTATAGCCCATTTTTTCATTGCGGTCATCCACTTCTACACGCAATCCTTGCTGTTGCAGACGCTCTTTGATCTCATAAGCATAATCACTATGCGCTTCAACGGATACAGGAATGATCGATGCTTGGATTGGTGCCAACCAAGTTGGAAATGCCCCTTTGTACACTTCTGTTAGATACGCAACAAATCGTTCCATTGTTGATACGATTCCACGATGGATCACCACTGGACGATGCGTGTTTTCACCATCCTCCCCGACATAGGTTAAATCAAAGCGTTCAGGCAATAAGAAATCTAATTGGATCGTTGACAGCGTTTCTTCCATGCCTAGCGCTGTTTTGACTTGGACATCCAGTTTTGGCCCATAAAAAGCAGCTTCACCTTCGGCTTCAAAGTAATCCAAATCTAATTCATCCATTGCTTCTTTCAGCATGACTTGCGCATTTTCCCACATTGCATCATCATCGAAATATTTTTCTTTGTTTTCAGGGTCACGATAGCTTAGACGGAAACGATAGTCAGTGACATTGAAATCTTTATACACTTCCACCATCAAGTCTAATGTCCGTTTGAATTCTTCTTTGATTTGATCAGGTCTAACGAATGTGTGGCCATCATTCAATGTCATTTCCCGAACCCGTTGCAGGCCAGACAAAGCACCTGATTTTTCATAACGATGCATCATACCCAATTCAGCGATTCTAATAGGTAACTCACGATAAGAATGAATATCATTTTTATAGACCATCATATGATGTGGACAGTTCATTGGCCGTAACACGAGCATTTCGCCATCTCCCATATCCATTGGCGGGAACATATCTTCATGATAATGATCCCAGTGACCAGAAGTTTTGTATAAATCAACATTGGCCATGATTGGTGTATACACGTGTTGGTAACCAAGGCTAACTTCTTTGTCGATGATGTATCGTTCGATCGTGCGTCTGATTGTTGCACCTTTTGGCAACCAGAATGGCAATCCAGCGCCGACTTCAGGGGACAGCATAAACAAATCAAGCTCTTTGCCTAGTTTGCGATGGTCACGTTCTTTGGCTTCTTCACGTAAACGAATAAATTCTTTTAAGTCTTTTTTGTCAAAAAAGGCTGTTCCATAGATCCGTTGCATCATTTGATTGTCTGAATTACCACGCCAATAAGCACCAGCTACTGACAACAGTTTATACACTTGGATTCGTCCAGTTGAAGGAACGTGAGGGCCACGGCATAAATCAATAAATTCTCCTTGCTGATAAGCAGTGATCGTTTCATCATCAGGCAGATCAGTGATCAATTCGACTTTATAAGGATCTTCTGCGAAAACCGTTAACGCTTCATCTTTCGTTAAGACGCGACGTTCGATAGGCAGATTTTCTTTGATGATTTTCATCATTTCGGCTTCGATTGCTGGCAAATCTTCTGCAGTCACTGGATTGTCACCATTATCGGTGTCATAATAAAAGCCGCTATCGATGGCAGGTCCTACACCAAAATGAATCGATGGATATAAGCGACGCATCGCTTGTGCCATCAAATGCGCACTGGAGTGACGCAACAGTTGCAACGCATCTTCGTGATCAGGTGTCACGATTTCGATAGACGCATCAGCTTCGATTGGTCGGTCCAAATCGACCAGTTGGCCATTGATTTTGCCAGCTAACGCTTTTTTGGCTAAACTTTTTGAGATACTTTCAGCAATCTCTTTCGTCGTTACACCCACCGGGAATTCTTTAACGGCGCCGTCTGGAAATGTAATTGATAATGACATAAATATGTCCTCCTTTATGATTTTTGATTGAATAAAAAAAGTCCTAGTATCTGTACAGATACTAGGACGATCACTCGTGGTTCCACCTAATGTTTGAAAACAATTCTTGTTTTCCTTGAGCGTGTTAACGGTACGACCGCCTTTGTTTCAACAAAGGTCAAAAAAAGTGGTCATCCTTTGGTTTTCTTCTAGGAAACTTTCAGCAAATATTTCCCTCTCTTATCGAAGACTCTCAAAATCAGTTGGCTTTTTTATCAATCAATTATGGCTTAATTAAACCACTCTTAACGAAAAATTGCAAGAGATTATTTCCAATCTCCGTTAACAGCATACGTCCCTTTTTTCATTTCATTAATGATCACATGGATGTGTTCTTTCGGCGCACCGGTATTTTTATGGACAGCTTCCGTGATTTCTTTCATCATGGCACTCAGTTGTTCCTCAGAGCGTCCTTCAACTAATTCGACATGGATAAATGGCATGGTATAACCTCCTTGAACTTTTCAACAGTATACACCTTTTTTCTTATACATGGCAAGGTGACTGGAGCAATCAAATTTGATCCGTCTCTTGATATACACAACGAAACGTCTCACAAACACAAGGAATCTGTTGATGAAACGACAGTCCCGTTCCTTGATAAGCAGCTTTAAAATAAGCTTCATGTTCCGCTCGCCAATAAGACAATGAACGGTCCCCTTCTCCTTCCATATAAGCAAATGCAGCCGAAACTTCATTAAACGGACGGACAACCACAGTTTCTGTATAAATGACCCCACAAGGCTCTTGTCGCCCATTCAATAAAATACTATAGGTCCCTGCTTTAGGCAGTGGCTCATTCTCAAGTGTATATAGTTCAGCAGCCGAAGTTGTTGCAGTTTTTTTGCCTGCCAATACCAATTGCGCCAGATCATCGGCCATTTCAGCGGAATTTCCAAACGCCCACGGTTCTTCATATGCGAAGTCTGTCGGCAAATCAGGATTGTTTTTCAAGAATCTTTGCCAAAATTGGTGAACCTTAGCAGCAAAAGTCGTTTTCTCTATCAGATTTTTCTCCCCCATTTTTCTTCACTCCATTTCTTGGTATACCTCTTCACATTAAACGCTTCCGTGGTATCGTATGTTAGCGACAGCAGTTGACTAACTTGACGTGCGCTTTGATCAAAACGTTCTTGTATCGCAATCAATGCATCCCCGCACGCCTCGATTGTTGTAAAACGCAAGAATGCTGTTAATTGATCGAATGTCTCTCTCTCTAAAAGCTGTGGCAAAAATTTGTGATTTTTCCCAACATTGATTGGATCCTTTGCGGCTATAGCTAATAAACAATCCTCGATCCATAACAACTCTTGCCAACATATTTGATAAAGATGATCCACCGCGTAGATCAATTGATTGCGACATAACCCTTTCACCACGTATGTGCTTACCCACCAGAACTCATTACAATGCGCAGTAAAGCTATCTTGATTGGGTAAAACAAAATGAAAGATGGAGCGATCCGTTGCTTTGATTTCTTTCAACAAATGGTTTGGATCATAGAGTGGTTCTATTCCGGGCTCTTCCGATAAAATGTCCAACGCAGACAGCGGTCTTAAAGTCAGATCAATTCGTTGCCCGTCTTCAAATAACATCAAATATGCAAATCGATCCATATGATGAGAAGGGGCATCCGGTGTTTGCATAATAAGGCGTGGGCCAAATGCATTTAGCCATGCATCTTGTTCAATCATGGGCTGTATATCTGCCATAAGATAGATAATATCAAAATCTTGCCATTGATCCGTCTGAACTTGACTGTCTGTTCTTGAACCAGAGATCCCAATAGCCAAAGCACCATTTTTCTTTCCAGTCTCGACGATCAAGTGCAGCATTTCTTCATCTGAACGCATCATACTCCCCCTTTAAAGTTAACCCATAGCATAGACTAATTAAAATTTTAGCACACTTTTTATTTTTTAACGACAACACCTACTCTTATATGCTATAATTTTATGTCGCAATTTTTTTAAGGAGGATCCCGAGTGAACGAACGTCAAAAAGAACAACAACATATCGATGAAACTATTGCATTGATCCATAGAGAACAAACGATCCTTTCACAGCAAAAACAAGAACTTGCGGATAAGATGGAAGATCAATTAAAAGAAATTGCTGATAAGAAAATACGCGGTGGCGATAGTGAGGCTTTTTATGAATCTGTCATCGAATATCAGCAACATGAACAAGAGCTGCTGATCAAATATCAAACAGCAGAATCACAAGAAAAACGCGTAAAAACCCTCAGCACGATGGCAAATAACCCTTATTTTGCACGAATTGATTTCCAAGAAGAAACCGAAAAAGAAACCTTATATCTTGGTATTGCTTCTTTACGAGATAAAGACGAAGAAACCATCGTAATCGACTGGCGGGCGCCGATAGCCAACCTGTACTATGAAGGGGAACTAGGCGAGACATTTTATGAAACAGATACCGATCGCTTTACAGTTGATTTGCTGTTAAAACGACAATTCAAAATTCAAAACGGCCAATTACAATCGATGGTCGATACTTCTGAGATCATCAATGATGAATTCCTTTTAGAGATCTTGGACGACGCCTCTTCTTCTCAGATGCGCAATATCGTTTCTACGATTCAAAAAGCCCAAAATCAAATTATTCGTGATACAAATCATAAATTTTTGCTGATCGAAGGAATCGCAGGAAGTGGGAAGACATCCGCTTTGTTACAGAGAGTCGCATTCCTTCTCTATCGCAATCGTAAATGGCTAGACGAAAAACAAGTCTTGTTATTTTCACCTAACCATTTATTTTCTGATTATATTTCAATGGTTCTGCCTTCTTTAGGGGAAAGCGAAGTACCTACGCGCACATTCCACCATTTCTTGCAATTGATTTTGTCGGGCTATGAAGTGACGAAAGAAACCCAACAAGAAGCCAATTTTCTGAGCGGTGATGATGATGCGATCGAAAAACTGAAAAGCAGTTTGACTTTGGTCAAAAAAATTGCCCAATATGTGCATGCTATCGCACCTATTGGCCCAATGTTTAGAGACTTAAAGATTAAAGGACAAACTTATGTGACGAAAGAACAGATCAGAAATTGGTATCAAGAGACCAATGCTGAGTTGCCAATCTATCAAAGAAGCCAATTGCTGCAAACCAAGTTGCTGAAAAAAGTCGGCGGTTTGGAAAAAGATGAAGCCAAGAAAGACTGGGTCAAAGAAGAAGTTGAAGAACAACTGCAGCAAGTCTTTGCCAATGATCCCCACCAAGAGTATTCCGAAGAAAATGAACGGCGCTTGCGAAAAAAATTGCGGCAACAAATCGTCCGCAAAAAATTCCGCTCTTTGACCCGCGGTGTGAAGCAATTTCAATTCATCAATCAGCCAAAACAATATGTGCACTTTTTACAATCTGTCCAAGGAACAGCGCAAAAAACAGCTGCTATATCGACGGAAAAATGGCAAGAATCAATTCTTGCTATCAAACAAAGCTTACGTCAGCGTCAATTAAAACAAGAAGATGCTGTTTTATTCTTCCTGTTGATCAAGCAACTGTATCCAATCCATGTGGAGGAAAAAGCCCGCTTTATTTTTATTGATGAAATGCAAGATTTCCCGCCAGCTCAAGTAGCTATGTTGCGCCAATTGTATCCAAAAGCAGGCATCACTCTTTGTGGTGATTTAAATCAAAAAGTGTATGACAATGAGTCGATCGTCGGTTCATTAAATGATTTGTTTCCTCATGATAGTGTCAAACGGTACCAATTAAAAACGAGTTATCGCTCGACGAAGGAAATCACAGATTTTGCAAATCAGTTTTTGACGGGACAAGACCAAGTGGAACTGACTGCCCGGGCTGGTGGATTGCCAACAGTCATTACGGGTGATGCTGCAGATAGTTGTTTATCCTTCCTGGAAGGTAAAATCACTGACGCCCTGAACAATCAGCATTGGCGTACAGCAATCATCTGCAAGACAGCTTCTGATTGCCAAGCGTTATATCAACAATTATCTGAAACGAGTCAAAACAACGTTCAATTGATCATTTCAGAAGAGGACTTTATGAAACGGAATGTAATGATCTTTCCTGCCTTTTTGGCAAAAGGTCTGGAATTCGACCAAGTAATCGTCTGGACACCCAATGCCGCATTCGATGCACCGCAAGATCAATTGATTTTCTACACGATGGCTACCCGTGCCATGCATCAATTAACTGTCATCACGGATCGCCATTTACCAATTTTAGATAAAGCAAATCCAACAACCTTCGAAAGTATTCATCTATAAGAAAGATAAAAAACATCATTCAATCGCTGTCGACCAAACGACAGGTATGAATGATGTTTTTTTATCCTTTTAATTCACCAATAAATAAATACATTTCTGAATAACGCAAACCCACGATAGATAAAATCATTTGTAATTCCGCAATATTGTCAGGATTTTCGGGGTCAAAAATTTTGCTATGACGTCCGATACTGCCATTGTCGATCAATTTATAGGTACGATTCCACTCACTGAATTCCTCGATCGTTCGAAAACGACTGAGGGGAAAACCAGCACCATCTAAAATCTCCGTTAATCGAAAAGCGATATACGCGCTGTCGATCACATATTCTTTATTGGGCTGAATGCCGCGACTTTTATGAAAATCAATGATTGCTTGTTCTGGACGATGGATCAACAACCATTCTAAAAGCAAGAAAAAACCTTCCATCCGGTAATCTTCCAAAAAGAGTTGCGCTGAAGCTTCTGTCTGACGAAATACCAAAGGAATCAAAAATTGTTTTTTGTAAATCAATAACGGCGCACGATCGACGGTCACGTTTAAATAACGATTCAAATAAGTAGAGCCTCGGTAACCGCCCAATCGATAGCCCTCCACACCAAATTTTTGATATTTTCGGCACAAAGCTGAACAATCCGCCACAGAAACAGACACTTCCGCAAGCTTTTCATAACCGCTTAATATACGGTTGAATGGTTCTAAAACTATTTTTTCTTCCATGTCTGCCTCCTTATCACATGTGTACATCTTTTGCATAAATCATAACATATAAAATAGCTGGAAACCAACCGAAAAGATGGGGCCAACACAAAATTTTTTTTACTTAATGTAAGAATTTTTTTGGTTAACGAACAAGATATAGCAAAAAAGCGACAAAAAACCAGTCAGGCAAAAACCTAACTGGTAATGTTGTCAAAAAAACAACGATCTACTATCAAAAATATCTTTATTCCTCGTCTGCCACATTATGATAGACATTTTGCACGTCTTCTAAATCTTCTAAAGCATCGATCATTTTTTCAAATTTCTCTAAATCTTCACCGGTCAATGTCACTTCGTTTTGAGGAATCATCTGCATTTCAGCAATTGAAAACTCCGTGATGCCTTTTTCTTTTAAAGCTTCTTGAATCGCATGGAAATCACTTGGTTCTCCGTGAACGATGATTTGGCCATCTTCTTCCACTACATCGCGAACATCGATCTCTTTGTCCATCAAGTATTCCAATACATCATCGGCGTCGTTTCCTGCAAAACCAAATAAGGCTGTGTTGTCAAACATATAAGCGACCGCACCAGAAACACCCATGTTCCCACCATTTTTACCAAATGCAGCACGCACATCAGCTGCTGTCCGGTTAACATTGTTTGTAAGTGTATCAACAATGACCATTGAGCCATTTGGTCCAAATCCTTCATATCTCAGTTCTGAGTACTGTTCATCACCTGAGCCTTTGGCTTTTTCGATAGCCCGGTCAATAATGTGTTTTGGTACATTATAGGTCTTTGCACGTTCAATGACAAAGCGCAATTTTTGGTTCGCATGAGGATCAGGATCACCTGATTTTGCTGCCGCGTAGATTTCGATTCCAAATTTTGCATAAACTCGGCTATTATTTGCATCTTTAGCTGTTTTCTTTGCTACGATATTTGCCCATTTACGACCCATGATTTCACTTCGCTTTCTAGTTTTTAAAAATCCCTATTTATTATACTTGTCAAATCTATTTATGTGAAGCATTTTTTCTATTTCCCTATAAAAATCGGTTTGCGTCCAAAGTTTTGTTCACTGATATGATGATTGGCTAGTTGATAGATTTGATCAACTTTTAAAGAATACGCATAACGCGCCGCTTCTTTTTTGCCAAACTTCGCCACCAATGGCATGGATAGCTCACCTTTCACCTGTTTAAGATATGTTTGGCCCACGCCTGTATAGCCTAAAACGCGGATAAAGGGTTGGGTTTCAGCTGCTGCCATCTCAGTTGGTGTTACTTTGAATAGTAAATAACAAAGTAACCTTTGCAAACGAACGTGTGAATACCGTTTGGTTTTCAATTGACCAATAAACGCAGAAAAAGTTTGAGCAGCTTGCGCACAGGCTTTGATTCGATACTCGATTCCTTCCACCATTTGATAAATGTTCGCCAGCTCAGCTACCGGTGTTATGGTGATTTGGTATTTCAAGAAAGGCCAATACGCCTCCCAATCCACGATCGCCGATTGCAAACTTTCATATGTCTGGACTGGAACAAATGAAGCTATATCTGAATGGTCTTTTAATCCTTTGCGAATTGCCGTAGCACTGGCGATCGAAGCATGCTGCAACTCTTTAGAATGATACGCAGCAGCCTTTCTAACAATCGGCACCATAGCCATTGGCCGTTGATAGCGCAAAAGTGCCTGCGCATATCGCATGCCTAAAATATGATTGGGCTGTTTGCTATTTGCAGCATATGGCGGATAGAGGGAACTAAGGACCGTGTTCATTCGTTCACCATAGGTCGCATTGTTCTTGTCTAATTGTTGAAATGCCTCGTCGATTTCAGCTTGGTGGCGTGCTTCAAACTGGGCAAAATCTAGATAATCAAAAGGGGTTTTGGCATCTGTGCCAAAACACAGCCACTGGCACTGGAGCGCTTGTAACATAGCGACTGCTCCAGTGGCAAATAAATCTGCCGATTGGACAGCCCAAGCAGCTGGCAATTCAACAACTAAATCGGCCCCATTGGATAACGCAGCCTCAGCTCTATGCCACTTATCGATCACCGCCGGCTCGCCTCTTTGCAAAAAATTTCCGCTCATGACCGCAACCACGACATCGGCATCAGTCTTGATTCTGGCTTGCTCAATATGGTAGCGATGCCCATTATGGAATGGATTATACTCTACGATTATGCCACACGCGCGCATGCCCTTCCTCCTAGCTATTCTCAAATAGAATCATTTATGACAAACAAAGAACCAGCGACGGCTTTTTTCATTTGGTTCAACATCAATAAAATCAGCATAACAATGGACTGTTGAGAAACCAGCATTTTCTAACATACGTACATAGGTTTCTAACGGGTAGGTCCGTTCTTGATGGAGTTCATCCAAACGATTGAACTGTCCATTTTCTTCTTGAACGAAGAAAGTCAAGAAATGCTCGATACTATGTGGAACTTCGCCTTGGTAGCTTTCCCACAAAAAAGCGAACGCATCCGTTTGATAATGATAACTATAATCTGGGAAAACCTCATCAATTTGATAGGTTGAATGGACATCAAATAAAAAGACCCCATCTTCCGTTAGTGATTCAAAGACACCATCAAATACTTGTTGTACACTTTGTTCATCTTCCATATAGCAAAGTGAATCGGAATAGCATGTGATTGCCTCATATTGACCGACGTCAACCAAATCAAGCATATCCCCTTCGACAAATTGAATGTCGACATGTTCTGTTTGAGCCCGCTGGCTTGCGATCATCAGCATTTCTTCTGATAAATCTAAACCAGTCACTTGATAACCGGCTTTGGCAAATTCCACCGCCAATGCACCTGTACCACAGGCCAATTCCATGATTTGTTTTCGTTCTCCTAAATGACGACAAGAAAAATCCAGCCACTTTTTATAGAGACTGGAATCCATTACTTCGTCATAAACAAATGCGAAGGTTTCGTAGGCCATTATGCCACGACCCATTCGTTTAGATCCACAAGTGGTGCATCTGACCAAAGTTTTTCTAAGTTATAAAAGGCACGCTCTGATGCATTGAATACATGGACGATGACATCGCCAAGGTCGATCAACACCCATTTGCCGCCATCTTTTCCTTCAACACGACGGACCTCAACTTGATTTTCTTCTTCTTTGTCTAGCACTTCATCAATGATTGCATTGATCTGGCGTTCACTATTACCAGAACAGATCACAAAGTAATCTGCCAAAAGTGAAATTTCTCGCACGTCTAATGCCATGATATCCTCAGCATGCTTTGAATCTGCGGCACGAACAGCGATTTCTAATATTTTCTGACTATCTATGGTAATTCCCTCCTAAAATTGGCTACCCAATAATTGTACGTTTCAATTGTTTTTGGGTAAATGACTGCTTCTTGATTGATCAAGTGCAACAACGTATGTTTCGTTTCATAAGCAACTGCTTGGTCTAAGTTGACCAGCGCGATTTCTCTGGCTTCTTCGACACCCGGAAAATTACGGCCAGGCTCGATGTAATCTGCGACATAAATAATTTTATCCAGCAAACTCATCTGGGCAGCACCGGTTGTATGGAGTCTAATGGCTTGAAGAATCTCTTCGTCATCGATCAGCAACTCTCTTTGGACAAAATCAGCACCAACGATCCCATGCCAGATGGCGTTGTTCCAGTGCAGTAAATCCAAGTCAAATCCATTGTGTCGAATCACTTGTTTAAATTCATCGTCACTGCGTTCTTTGGCATAATCATGGGTCAACGCCGCAATACTGGCTTTCACAGGTGATGCCCCATAGATTTCCGCCAAAGCAACTGCTGTTTTTTCGACACCTAACACATGCTGAAATCGTTTGTTGCTCATCTGCATTTGTACTTTTTGCATCAGGGCTTCGCGTTCAGCGTGTTTGTAGTGGTTAGACTTCATCCAAGTACAACCCCTTTTCTTGAATATAGTGTAACACATTTTCCGGTAATAAATAGCGTACAGAACAACCTTGTGCGACTTTCTTACGAATTGTCGTGGAACTGACATCCATTAAAGGCACATCGATCCAAATAATCGGATACTCACTTTCAATCGGATAGCCTGGTCGTCGCACACCAACGAAGGTCACCAAATTCATTAGTTCATCGATTTGATGCCATTTAGGCAAGTATTGCACCATATCTCCGCCAATGATAAAGTAATAATTCGTATCTGGATGCAGTGCAGTTAATTCTCGCATCGTATCCACGGTATAGCTTTTGCCTTTTCTTGCCAATTCAATAGTTTCGACAGCGAAACGCGGATTATCAGCTATTGCTAATTCCAACATCGCTAAGCGATGCGCAGCAGGAATCGTTTGTTTTTCGTCAATATGCGGTGGTAAATATTCTGGCATGAAATAAACTTTTTCTAGTCCTAATGCTTGTCCGACTTGTTCACCCATCACCAGATGTGCGTAATGTATTGGATTGAAGTTGCCACCAAGAATGCCCACTTGTTTTTTTGGTACATGGAATGCGTTTTGTGGTTCTAAAACTGTCTGTACCTTGCCAAATGAATGTCCTTGCATGCCTACGCCTCCTATAATGAACGTACTTTAGTCGAAATCGTTTGATACTTCTCTTTACTTGACGGTTTGAACAACACGATCACGCGCCCAATGATTTGGACAATCTCACAATTGATTTGCTCTTGGATCGCAACTGCTGCTTCTTCTGCAACTTCGTCCGTATTTTGCAATAAAGATACTTTGATCAATTCTCGTTTTTCTAGTGCTTCTGCAATTTGTGCGATCATTGCATCGTTTAGTCCGCCTTTACCGATTTGAAAAATCGGATTCAAATGATGCGCTTCGCTGCGCAAAAATCTTTTTTGTTTTCCTCTTAATTCCATGATCTTCCTTCTTTCCTATACCAATGCTTTTCTTCTGATCACATCGACGCCTTTTGGCGCCCAACCGGCAATAACACAAGGTTTCGTGACCGTGATCCAACCAAGCCCGGCAAAAACGATATCGGTTTTTTCTTTGATTGAAAACTCGAACCTTACCAATTCTGGAAAAGATTCAACTTCATTTTGCCGCGGAGGTTGCAATAATCCACCGACATGTTTTTGATAAAAGTCGTCCGCTTTTTCAAGTTTTGTACGATGGATCTCTACGTCATTGGCTACATAAGCTATGAATGAGCTTCGTTCACCTTGAATGAAATCAAAACGTGCCAATCCGCCTAAAAACAGTGTTTGTCCAGGATTTAATTGGTATACTTTAGGCTTGATTTCTTTCATTGGTGCTGCGATTTTCAAATCTTGTTTACCTAAATAATGGGCCATTTGATGACGATGGATGATTCCTGGTGTGTCGATCAAGTAATGACCATCATCCAAAGGAATCTCGATTTTATCCAGTGTTGTGCCTGGAAATCTTGATGTAGTAATCAATTCTTGGACCCCTGCGGTTTGTTTGATGATTTGGTTGATCAATGTTGACTTGCCGACATTGGTCACACCAACCACGTAAACATCTCGACCGTCACGATATTTTTCGATCACTGCAAGTAGTTCTTCCATCTCGCCAGCTTTTTTGGCACTAGTCAATAAGACATCGACGGGTCTTAATCCTGCTTCATGGGACCGCTCTTTCATCCATTGTTTCATCTTAGATTTCTTCAAAGACTTAGGTAAAATATCGACTTTATTGCCTACAAGCAAGACTGGATTGTCCCCAACGAAACGGTGCAAGCCTGGAATCAGTGAACCGTTGAAGTCAAAAATATCCACGACATTGACGATCAAAGCGTCTTTTTGGCCGATTTCATTTAGTAAACGCAAAAAATCATCGTCTGTCAATGAGACATCTTGAATTTCATTGTAATGCCGCAAGCGAAAACAACGTTGACAGTAGACTTCGCCAGAAGCCAGTCCTTTTTCTAATGCGGATTGCGGAGTATAACCTAATTCATTTGGTGTTGTCGTTTGGATCAATGCGCCGCATCCAATACAATGGATTGCTTCAATACTTTCTGTCATTTAAATTCCTCCACGCCATTTTAACTCTGGGTTATGTTTTAATAAATAGTTCATAATTTTGCGTTCAGCAGCTCGATTGATTTGCGTTTTCCAAGAATCTGTCGAAATAACAGGCTTCACCAAAATACTGCGTACGCCCGCCCCGTTTGCGGCTTTGACATCGGTCATAATTTGATCACCGATCATCACAACATCTTCTTTTTTCAATCCAAGCATTTGATATCCTTGCTTGATGCCACGGGAAAAAGGCTTCAAGGCACGATGAACGTACTGCAATTCGAAAGGTGCAACAGCTCTAGCCACCCGCTCATTGTTGTTATTGGAAACGACAACCACTGGAATGCCGGCATTTTTCATCTCTAAAAGCCAGCTTTTCAGCTCTTGCGTCCCATCAGGATTGTTCCATGCAATCAATGTATTGTCTAAATCTGTCAAGACCCCTTTGATTCCATGTTTTTTTAACTGGAGAGGGGTGATTTTATAAATGGCATCCACCATCCAAGTCGGTTTGTAATTTGAAAACATAGATACTCCTCTATTAATTATTCTGATGTTCATACTTTATAAATGGGCTCTTCAACCTGTAATTATACAATAAATTCATGATGAATACTAGCAAGCAAGTCAACTTCTGCTTTCATATGAAAAATAAAAAACACCCCGAAGGATGTTTTTTGATAGTAATTATAATACTTTACTTAAAAAATCGATTGTTCGAGGATTCTTCGGTTGTTCGAAAATCTCCGCTGGTGTGCCTTCTTCCATGATGATACCTTGATCCATGAAGAGCACCCGATCTGCTACCTCTTTGGCAAACCCCATCTCGTGGGTCACAATCACCATCGTCATTCCTTGCTGCGCCAGTCTTTGCATGACGCCCAACACTTCCCCGACCATCTCAGGATCCAATGCTGACGTTGGTTCATCAAAAAGCATCACATCAGGTTCCATTGCTAGTGCACGGGCAATAGCGATCCGTTGCATTTGTCCACCAGATAAACTCTGTGGAAAAGCAGCCGCTTTATCCGGTAAGCCGACATCTTGCAGCAATTGATTTGCCAAAACTTCTGCTTGTTTCTTAGGTATTTTTTTTACTTTGATAGGCGACAAAGTAATATTATCTAGAACAGAAAGATTAGGAAACAAATTGAAATTTTGAAAGACCATGCCCATTTTTTCGCGCATTTTATAAATATCATTCTTAGGATCTGTAATGTCTGTTCCTTCAAAAAAAATGTTGCCTTTTGTTGGCACTTCTAATAAATTCAGACAGCGTAAAAAGGTGCTCTTTCCTGAGCCAGAAGGACCGATCACAACCACGACTTCTCCTTGATCGATCGTTGTGGAAATACCTTTTAATACTTGATTGCTGCCAAAGCTTTTGTGTAAATCTTGGATATCTAACATCATTTTTTCTCCTTTTAGCGACGGTAACCTTTACCCAACTTCTTTTCCCACAGATTCAACAACCGAGATGTCGTAAATGTCAATATAAAATAAATGACAGCTGCGACATAAAATGGTGTCAAAGGTTGGAAAGAACTGGTAACAACAATCTGTGCGCTATTCATCAGTTCGTAGATGCCAATCGTCGACAGCAAAGATGAGTCTTTGATCAAGACGATAAATTCATTACCTAAAGGTGGCAAGATATTCCGTAATGCTTGCGGAAAAATGACATACCGCATGGCTTGGGCCGGACGTAATCCTAATGAACCTGCAGCTTCTGATTGCCCCAAATCGACGGCATTGATCCCTGCCCGAACGATTTCAGCAACATACGCGCCCGAGTTTAAAGATAAAGCAATCACACCAGGCAATAAACGACCAAAGTCTAGGCTAAGAACCCCAAATGAAACTGTTGGCAGCGAGAAAACACCTTGCAACAAACCAAAGGCAATCAATATTTGAACCAACATTGGTGTCCCGCGAATGATCTCTATATAGGCGTTGGCAAACCAACGAAAGACAGTAATTTTAGATAGCTTCATCAAAGCCAACAGAACGCCTAAAATCGTGCCCAAAATCACGGTGATAATCGAAATAACAATCGTGATCAATACACCTGAAATAAAATATGGGTAATATGTCGTCAAAAAGGATAAATCCATCATTTGTTCTACTCCATTCTATCTATTGGGCTGCATTTTCATTGGCTAAATCTGTATTCTTTTGTACAAATTCACTGATCGACCCATTTTCATCTAATTCTTTCAAAATCTTGTTCAATTCAGTTTGCAACTCTGTACTGCCCTTTGGTAATGCAATCGCGTAAGAATCATCTGCTGAGACTTCTAAAGCAACATCTGCCACCATCAAATCATCATTTTGCGCAACATACGATTCTGCAACGGCACTTTCTAAAACCAATCCATCGATTGATCCTTGTTTCAACTCGTTGATTAGGTTGGGTACCTTAGCAATCGAAACCAATTGTGAATCAGCCATTTGACTTTGTACGATCGACTCTTGGATCGATCCTTTTTGCGCGCCGACTTTCTTGCCTGCTAAACTGTCGATCGATGTATAGGCACTTTCGTTGTCTTTGTTGATAACTAATTTTTGCTCTGGTGTAAAATAGTTATCCGTAAAGTCAAAGGTTTGCTTTCTTTCTTCAGTAGCGGAGATACCGGAAACCGCGATATCTGCTTTCCCTTGCTGCAAAGCCGTCAAGACTGCATTGAAATCCAAATCTAAAATATTGACTTTAACACCCAATTGATCGGCAATTTCGTTGACTAAATCAATATCCGCACCTACGATTTGATCTTTTCCATCAATCATAGCATGAAATTCAAAAGGTGCAAAGTCAGCTGAGGTTGCAACGTTGATGACACCTGCGGACTTAATGGATTCTAATTGGTTGTCTGCTGAGGCATTCCCACTTTCTGAACTGCCAGAACCGTTGCTGCCACATGCCCCTAATACTAAAACTGTTGCCAATACGACTAATGATCCAAATAATTTCTTCATTTTTCATTCTCCTTCAGAAGCAAATATTTATGCATTTTTAACTTCTATATTCATAATATATACATACTATCACATTAGCTGTTTTTTTTAAACTAAAATTTTGATAAATAAGAATGATTATTTATGATCCTCCATTTTTTGATGTTTCAAACATCAAAGATGTGCAAAGAACGCGAAAAAAAGCCTACCGTCATCAGATGATAAGCGGTAGGTTTATCTTAAAATTTTCTAAAGCGCTGGTAACGCGTATTCACCAACTCATCTGTTGATAATTCAGATAATTGCGTAAGCTTTGCTGTGATCAACTGACGAAGATTAGCAGCTATCTCCTCTTTGGTCAACATTGTTTCATCCTTTGTTTCTTGGATGACGCGTTCAATGACACCTAAATCTTTCAGTTCATGAGCAGTGATTTTCATCAATCCAGCAGCTTCTTTGGCACGACTGCCGTCTTTCCATAAAATCGAAGCAAACCCTTCAGGTGATAAAATTGCATAAATCGAATATTCCAGCATCCAAACTTCGTCACCTAATGCTAGAGCCAAAGCGCCACCACTGCCACCTTCTCCAATAATGATTGCTAAAATGGGGACCCGCAAATCAGACATCTCGAACAAATTACGGGCGATGGCTTCACCTTCCCCACGCTCTTCTGCGCCAATCCCGCAGAATGCACCGGCTGTATTGATCAATGTCACGATTGGACGGCCGAATTTTTCTGCTTGCTTCATCAAACGCAATGCTTTACGGTACCCTTCTGGATGGGGCGAACCAAAGTTGCGTTTTAAATTCTCAGGCAGGTTGCGTCCTTTTTGGATACCGATCACTGTGACGGGTTTATCGTCAAGACAAGCAATCCCGCCGACCACCGCTTCATCTTCACCAAATAAACGATCGCCATGAAATTCCTCAAAATCGCTAAAAACCAATTCAAAATACTCTAATGCGGTCAAACGATCTTTATGACGGGCCAGTTCAACGATTTCATCTGCTGTTTTATGCATGACTGCCCCATCCTTTCATTGTGTGTAATTGAATCAAATGGCTGATTTTTTGGCGTAATTCCGTACGCGGTACGATTTGATCCACAAAACCATGCGCCAAAAGAAACTCAGCTTTTTGGAAATCCTCTGGTAATTCTTGGCGAATCGTTTGTTCAATCACGCGACGGCCCGCAAAACCGATCAATGCTTGAGGTTCAGCCAAAATGACATCCCCTTCCATTGCAAAACTAGCAGTAACGCCACCAGTGGTTGGATCAGTAAGAACAGTCAAATAAAATAGTCCTGCATTGCTATGTCGCTTAATCGCTGCTGAAATTTTGGCCATCTGCATCAAAGACATAATGCCTTCTTGCATTCGTGCCCCCCCAGAAGCTGTAAAAAGCACCACTGGCAGTTGCTTTTCTTGGGCACGTTCAAACAAGCGGGTGATCTTTTCACCGACAACGGTGCCCATACTTCCCATAATAAAATTGGCATCCATGATACCGATCGCTACTGGCAGATCCGCGATTTTCGCTTCACCTGTCAAAACCGCTTCATGCAAACCAGTCTTTTCTTGCATAGCGGCTATTTTATCTGGATACCCTGGAAAGTTTAGCGGATCTTCTGTCACTACATCAGTATCCCACTCATCAAAACTTTTCTCATCAATGGTGATCGCGATCCGTTCCCAAGCGCTGATGCGAAAATTGTATCCACAATGGGGACAGACTTTTTCTGCTCCCATTTCCTTGGTATACAAGGTACGCTTGCAACTTGGACATTTGGCCCATAAATTATCCGGAACGGTTGGTGCATTGGTTGGTAATTGACCACGATTAGGATTGATACGAATGTAGTTTTTCTTTTTGAATAATGCCATTCATTTTCCCTCCTATTGTTCAGGTGACCAATTTGGCAGAAATTCTTCTTGTAAAAAGGCCGTTGTATAATCTCCTGCGATGACTTTGGGATGGCTGATCAAATCCATTTGGAACTCTGCATTGGTGATCACACCGTCTGTCACAAGTTCTGTCAGCGCTCGTTGCATTTTCATCAATGCCTCGAAGCGATTTTCGCCATGAACGATGACTTTAGCAATCATTGAATCATAATATGGTGGGATCGTATAACCAGAATACATCGCACTATCGACCCGAACACCCAAACCACCTGCCGGCAGAAATAAATTATTGATTTTACCCGGTGAAGGGGCAAAGTTGAAGGCAGGGTTTTCTGCATTGATCCGGCATTCAATCGCTGCACCAGTCATTTTGATATCTTCTTGCCGGATGCCTAAAGGTTCACCGCTGGCAATCTGTAATTGCTTCTTGACCAAATCAATGTTGGTGACCATTTCAGTGATCGGATGTTCCACTTGGATACGGGTATTCATTTCCATAAAGTAGAATTCACCCGTATCAGACATAAGGAACTCAATCGTCCCAGCATTTCGATAGTCTACGGCTTGTGCCGCACGAACAGCCGCTGCGCCGATTTCTGCACGTTTGCTTTCAGAGATCACTACTGAAGGCGACTCTTCCAATACCTTCTGATTGTTCCGTTGCAATGAACAGTCACGTTCCCCTAAATGAATGATCGAACCAAAAGAATCCCCTAATATTTGGACCTCGATATGGCGTGCTGGATAAACGATCTTTTCGATATACATTTCATCATTGCCAAAAGCCGCTTGGGCTTCTTGCTGGGCGGAGGCAAAGTGTTGCGGCAATGATTCTTTGTCTAATACTTTACGGATCCCTTTGCCGCCACCGCCAGCTGCAGCTTTCAACATAACTGGATAGCCGATTTCTTCTGCAATCTCTAACGCTTCAGCAACATCTGAAATCGCGCCTTCACTACCTGGTATTACAGGTACGTTGGCTTCGATCATCAAACGACGGGCGTTGATTTTATTTCCCATGGCATCGATCGTTTCGCTTTTTGGCCCAATAAAGACGATATTGCATTCTTCACACATTGCTGCAAAGCGGCTATTTTCTGACAAGAAACCAAATCCAGGGTGAATCGCTTCAGCCTTCGTGACGATTGCTGCACTCAAAATTTGCTGTACATCCAAATAAGAGTCAGCTGCTTTTGCTGGTCCAATACAGATGGCTTCATCGGCAAGCTCAGTATGAAGTGCTTCTCGATCTGCTTCTGAATAGACAGCTACCGTTTGAATACCTAGTTCGCGACATGCACGAATAATACGTACGGCTATTTCACCGCGGTTTGCGATCAATACTTTTGAAAACATCTTTCACCTATCCAATCATGAAAGTCAATTCTGCCTCTGCGACTTTTTTGCCGTCAACATAAGCAATCCCTTTGCCGATGCCAGCTGCAGACTTCACTTTGATTATTTCTACTTCTAAGATCAATGTATCTCCTGGTGTGACTTTTTTACGGAATTTCGCTTTGTCTAGCCCGCCGAAATATGCTGTTTTGCCTTTAAAATCCGGTAATGATAATAAAGCAACAGCACCAGCTTGTGCCATTGCTTCAACGATCAACACACCTGGCATCACTGGTTCGTGGGGAAAGTGACCTTGGAAAAAGGGTTCATTGATGGTCACATTTTTTTTGGCGACAACTCGTTTGCCTTCTTCTAATTCTTCTACCCGATCCACTAACAACATCGGATAGCGGTGCGGAATGATTTCTTTGATTTCTTGAATGGTTAATGCTGTCATAACTTACCCTTCCTTTATCCGGAACAACGGTTGATTGTATTCAACGATTTGCTCGCTTTCTACTAGAACAGAAACTAATTCTCCGTCAACATCACTGACGATTTCGTTCATCACTTTCATCGCTTCAACGATGCACAAAATATCGCCTTTTTTTACTTGGTCGCCGACTTGTTTGAAATTGTCTTTATCTGGACTTGGTTTCAAATAAACGACCCCCACCAATGGTGAGACTACTTCTTTGCCTTGGGCAATTGGTTTTTCAGTCGTTACAGCCGGTGCTGCCGTTGTGTCAGTTGCCGCTGGTTGAGGTGCTGCAACAGGTACAGCAGGTGCTGCTGTATGCGTTGCTGCAGGCTGATAGCCGCTAGTAGTATTTTTATTGAAATATAAATCAAACGTATCTTTTTTCAAATGCAATTCAGTCAACGTCGATTGATCAAATTGCGCCAACAAGTCTTTTACTTCATTTGTTTCCAATTACGCTTCCTCCCAACGTTTCAATGCAATCACCGCATTATGTCCACCAAAACCAAGTGAGTTGCTTAATGCATACGTCAGCTCTGCCGGTTTACTTTGATTTTTTACAACATTCAAATCGATGGCTGGATCTTGTTCTGTGACATTGATAGTTGGTGGAATAAATTGATGCTGCAAAGCCAATAATGAAGCAATGGCTTCGATCCCGCCAGCTGCCCCTAACAAGTGACCAGTCATTGATTTTGTGCTGCTGACATAAGGTTTGCGATAGTCCTCACCCATACCATATTGGATCGATGTAGCTTCTGCACTATCATTGGCAGGTGTACTTGTACCATGGGCATTGATATAGCCAACTTCAGCTGGTGTGATCCCTGCTTCATGCATTGCTAACTTCATTGCTTTGCCTGCACCTGATCCATCAGGATTTGGGGCTGTCATATGGTAAGCATCACAATTGGCACCATATCCCACGACTTCACCAAGAATTTTTGCACCACGTTGTTGGGCATGTTCCAATGATTCAAGAATAAAGACCCCTGCACCTTCACCCATTACAAAACCACTACGGTCTTTGTCAAATGGCACGGAAGCTTTATTTGGATCTGTTTCAGTAGTCAAAGCTGTCAATGACGCAAAACCAGCGATGCCGATTTCACAAATCGTTGCTTCGGAACCACCAGCAATCATGACATCTGCATAGCCATGTTTGATATTACGGAAAGCTTCACCGATCGAATGAGTTCCAGAAGCACAAGCAGAAACTGTTGTGGTACAAATACCCTTAGCTCCTACACGCAATGCGATATTCCCAGCAACCATATTAACGATCGACATGGGTACGAACATTGGCGAAACGCGGTTAGCCCCTTTGTCATGCATTCGGATCACTTGGTCTTGGATCGTTGGCAAACCACCGATACCTGAACCGACCATCACACCAAAACGATCGGCATCAATTGCTTCGACATCTAAGTGGGCCATATTCATCGCTTCCAACGCTGCATAAATACCGTAAATCGAGAAAAGATCCATCCGCTTCGTATCTTTTTTGACAAAATATTTTTCTAGTGGGAAATCTTTGACTTCACCAGCCAATGTGATGCCTGTCGCTTCTGCATCAAATTTCGTGATAGGTCCGATCCCATTGGTTCCATTTTGTAAACTTGCTAAAAAAGTTTCTGGATCATTCCCAATTGGCGATGTGACCCCATAACCTGTAATGACTACTCGACTCATATTATTCTCCTCCTAGCCTTGCATTGCCATGCCGCCATCCACGCTTAAAACTTGGCCTGTGATATAGGGGCTTTTGGCTAAAAATACTGCTGTATTTGCTACATCTTCCGTTGTCCCAAAACGTTGCAACGGAATTGCGGCAATCGATTGTTCTTTGACTTTATCTGATAATACTGCTGTCATTTCTGTTTCAATAAATCCTGGGGCGATCGCATTGACTGTGATGCCTCTGGCAGCACCTTCTCTTGCCGCAGACTTTGTAAAACCAATGACGCCAGCTTTACTTGCGGCATAATTTGCTTGACCGATATTGCCTGTCAAACCAACAACGCTGGTCAAGTTGATGATGCGGCCTTCTCGCAGCTTCATCATTTTCTTGATCGCGTGCTGTGTCATGTTAAAAGTGCCCGTCAAATTGATTTTGATCACCGCATCAAAATCCTCAGGTTTCATACGCAACAATAATTTATCATTGGTGATGCCTGCATTGTTGACCAAGATATGAATTGGGCCAATGGCGGCTTCTGCATCAGCGAGCATTTGTGCTGCTTGATCAAAATCCGCGATATCCCCATTGATTGCGGCACATTTCACACCATATTGTGTGATTCCATCAATCAGCGCTTGAGGAATCTCTTTACGTCCATTCAAAATAATATTGGCGCCTTCTTTGGCAAAAGCTTCAGCTATCGTATAGCCAATCCCTCGAGAGCTTCCCGTTACAAATACATTTTTGTTATGTAAATCCATATATACCTCCTATTTGAGTGCTTCAAGCGTATCTGCAAGGGTTTGACTGTCTTCGACACGCAATGTTTGGATATTTTTATCGATTTTTTTCATAAAACCACTCAAGACTTTCCCAGGTCCAATTTCAACTACTCGTTCAATCCCCATTTCTTTCAAAGTAGCGATACTTTCGTAGAATCGAACGGGTGATTTGACCTGTCTAGTCAATAGATCTTTGATTGCTTCATAAGCCATCGGTTCTGCTGTGGTATTGCTGATGACAGGCACTTGTGGTTGATCAAAACCAACATTCGTCAACTCAATGGCCAATGCATCGGCAGCTGGTTCCAACAATGCCGTGTGGAATGGCCCGCTAACATTCAACGGAATCATTCTTTTGCTGCCTGCAGCTTGTAATAATGCAACTGCCTGGTCGACAGCCTGTGCTTCTCCGCCGATGACGATTTGTTGCGGCGTATTGTAATTGGCCGGCGAGACGATACCGACACTTGACGCTTCTTTACAGATAGCTTCAATGGTTTCAGCTGGTGTGTTCATCACTGCTACCATTTTACCGGTACCAGCAGGGGCAGCTTCTGTCATAAACTTCCCACGTTTTTGCACCAATGCCACCGCATCGGCAAACGTCACTGCGCGACTTGCGACCAACGCTGTATACTCACCCAAACTAAGACCAGCCATGGCATCGGCGTGGATCCCTTTTTCATCTAATACCCGCCAAAAGCCAACACTGACTGTCAAAATGGCCGGTTGCGTATATTCAGTTTGATTTAAACGGTCATTTTCTTCAAAGCATAATGCGGCCACATCGTAGCCAAGCACATCACTGGCTTCATCAAAAGTTTGTCGAACAATCGCTTCTTGTTGATACAACTCTTTCCCCATACCTTGGTATTGGGCACCTTGTCCGCTAAATAGAAAAGCTGTTTTCATCTTTTGCTCCTTTATATCTACATCATTTGAATTGGAGAACATGGTTTAATCGATCGGAACGATAAACGTGTTCTTAAAACATGAAAAGGAAAGGCTAGGCTGCTTGCCTAGCCTTTGTTTTATGCTTGTTGTTTTTCTACATATTTAACTAGATCTTCAACAGTTTTGATGCCGTCTTCTGTTTCGATTTTTACATCGAATTCATCTTCGATTTCATTGATGATTTGGAATAAATCTAAGCTGTCAGCTTCTAAATCTTCTTGAATGTTTGTGTTCAATTTGATTTCTTCTGTTTCTTTGCCTAATTCTTCTGCTACGATTTCTTGAATTTTTTCGAATACCATGTGTTGTTTCCTCCAATATGTTTTCTTATCTTATTGATTATTTTATTTTGTGAACAGGCTATAAAGTAGCGAGCATGGTTCCCCATGTCAATCCGCCGCCAAAACCTGAGAACACCACTCGTTGTCCACTGCCCAGTGACAGTGTCCCTTTTTTGACTTCTTCATCCAATAATAAGGGAATCGAAGCCGCTGAAGTATTGCCATAAAATTGCATATTTTGTAAGAATTGTTCCCGCGGTTGTTTCAACTTCCGCGCGACTTTGTCCAATATGCGGGCGTTTGCTTGGTGAAGCAGGTAAAAATCCACTTCTTGATTTTCAATGATTTCAGCAATCGACTTCACAACATCCCGTGTCGCAAAATCAAAGATTTCTCGACCAACCATTTGCATACAAGCATTATATGCGGGTGCATTGGTTGAAAAAGGATTGTGATTGCTGCGAAAACCAGAAGTCAATGACATTCCTCTTGTTCCATCCGCCTTGAGGCTTTCTTTGAGGATATGCTGCTCATTTGTTGCTTCTAGAACGATACCAGCCGCGCCATCACCGAATAAAACAGCCGATGAGCGGTCTTCCCAATCCAACACTTTTGATAAAACTTCGCCGCCAATGACCAGACCTTTTTTTGATCCAGTTCTGATCAACTTTTCAGCCATAGACAAAGCATAGACGAAACCAGCACACGCAGCGCTGATATCAAAAGCAAAAGCATTAGCTGCCCCGATCATTCCTTGCACTTGGCAAGCAACCGCCGGTGTATTGAAATCAGGTGTGATCGTTGCAACTAAAATAAAATCAAGTTCTTCAGGTGCAATATTTGCTTTTTCCAGTAGTCTAACAGCTACTTTAAAGCAAAGATCCGATGTATTTTCACCAACGGATATTCTTCTTTCTTTGATTCCTGTTCTAGAGTAGATCCATTCATCTGATGTGTCCATCAAGTGAGACAAATCATCATTGGTGACGATCTTCTCAGGAACATAACTTGCTGTCGCTGTAATTTTCCCAAACATATTCATCGATTATTCTCACTTATACTCTTGTAAAAAGGTATGCAGATTTTTTAGTGCTTTCAGTAAAGCCTTTTCTTCTTCATCATTCATTTGACTAAGTACGCCTTTGACCATCTCACGATGGAAATGCTGGTGCACCCGAAAAAGCAGCTTTCCTTTTCTTGTTAACGCTAATTTTACGACCCGCCGATCATCTTCACTACGGATTCGTTCTACATAATCTTTCTTTACCAAACGATTGATCGCGATGGTCAATGTCCCAACTGTGATTGATAGTTCTTTGGCAACTTCAGTCGTCGTCTTCTTTTTGTACATCCCGATTGCTTCGATGGTATGCATTTCAGTAATGGAAAGATCTTTGAATTGTGATTTTTTCAATTCAGATTCTTCGATCACTAAAATGTCATTAAAGACACTGACTAAATAGTCATTGACTGTTTCTAAATTGGGTTCCATAGTGTTCACCATCCGAATACTTTGATAATCAAATCATTTGATAGTCAAACTATATCGAAAGTCATTAAGAATTGCAAGAACATTTTTAAACTTTTGCTTTTTTTAAGGACATTTTTATTTTCAAACGGATTTTCTAAGAAATATTTTGTTTTGAGTTGACAAAATCCTCTCTATACGCTTTAAAATATATCTTGATAGTCAAACTAACTTGAAAATACCTGTTGATACTATATTAAAACCACTTGCGATCAAGCTTCACTTCTGCTACCTTTTAGAGGAAATGAGGAGAATCCTATGAATCAACAAATCAATCTATTAAAAAAGAAAGCCAATACTTTGCCTTCAACACCAGGTATTTATTTAATGAAAGACCAGCATGGAGATGTGGTCTACGTGGGAAAAGCCAAGTCACTCAAGTCTCGGGTCATTTCGTATTTTAGGAAGAATCAGCAACATACAAAAAAAACAAGAAGAATGATCTACAATATTGCTGATTTCGATACGATCAATGTCGATACTGAATTAGACGCCTTATTATTAGAGTGCAAACTGATCCAGCAGATCCATCCAATGTATAATCGACAAATGAATGATTCTGCTAATTATCGGTATCTCGATTTAAGTCAAAGGGATTTCCACTTACAAGAAAAAAGAACGCCGGCGTCTTTGGGTCCTTTCAGAAGACCGAAACAGCTGACGCTGATTTTTCAATTATTGAAAGAAACCTATCTGCTAGACGGAATCAACCACGTGACAAAACTGCGCTTGGAAAAACAATTGCCCATTATCAAGACACGATCAGACATAGAAAAATGGCAAGAAATCAACCATTTTTTTGCTGGAGAACCTACCGATTTTTTCGATTTGAATCAACAACGTTTGGCATATCTAGCAGATCAATGGCTCTTTGAACAAGCACATACACTCCGACAGGAGCTAGTCGCCGCCAATAACTTTTACCAAGAAATCAAACGGATCAATGATTTCTGGCATACACCAAATCGGATTTTATCAGTACCGATTTTCTTACCTGATACTACGGAAATACGTGCCGTCAAATACTATCAAATCCACTTTGGACAAATCGTTCATTCTAAAGTTTGTCTTGCCAATGAGGTATTTACACCTATTGCCACAGAACATGATTTTCGTCCTTTAACCGCCAATGACCTCGATCCGGTGTGTATCCTCCTTCATTATCAACAGCGTTTGCTTGCTGATAAGGGGCTGAAGGTAGACGCAACACTAAAAAAAGGAACTAAAAGCGATCAATGATCAACTTTTAGTTCCTTTTCTTATGATTGGATTGCGAGATATAAATCTTTCGACTTACGCGAATGCAGAAAGAAGCATTCTTTCTTATTGGATCAAATCATAAATTTCCATGGCTACAATATCGACATTATCAAATTGATAAGGTTGATTTGTTTCTGCTTCCGTTAATTCAAACGTTTCAGTTGAATGGTCATAAGTAACGGTACATTTTTCGACGCCTTCTTTTTCAAAACGACGTACTTGAACTTCACTGTCTTGCGCTTCGACCATCGCTTCTAAACGTTTGATGATAGCGACTAATTGCGAACTTTTCATTCGTAAGCCTCCTTTTTCTGTCCGTTATATTGTATCAAAACATCCTCTAACATGCATTGATTTTTACAATTTTTTTTGTGATTTTACGATTTTTTTCCATCTTGCCACCAAAGTTTAATCAGTGCTTGCGTTCCATCGTTTTCATAACCTTTGTTTGCTAACTGATCGTAGAGTGATTTGGCTAAAGCGGTACTAGGCAAAAACACATTCATTTTTTCTGCTTCATCTAGGGCGATGCCCAAATCTTTGATAAAATGTTTGACAAAAAAGCCTGGCGAATAGTCTTCTTTTAGAATGCGGGGACTATAATTGGTCATCGACCAGTTGTTCGCTCCACCACCTGATAAGGTTTGAATAACTTGCGGCAAGTCTAAACCTGCTGCTTGTGCATAGACCAACATTTCGGTTAATCCAGTCATCGTACCGGCAATCATGATTTGATTCGCCATCTTGGTATGCTGTCCTTTACCAGGTCCCCCTTGTAATTGATAACTTTTGCCCATAATTTTGAACAAGGGTAGTACCTTTTCATATGTTGCTTGATCGCCACCTGCCATGATGGTCAATGTGGCATTTTGCGCACCTAGATCACCGCCAGACACAGGTGCATCCATACTAGCTGCACCATTTTCCGATGCTGTTTGAAAAATTCTTTCTGCCAAGTCTGGTGTACTCGTAGTAAAGTCGACCAGCACCTTACCTGTAACATCTGTTTGAAAAATACCCTTGTCTCCATAGTAAACTTCTTCTACATCACTAGGATAACCAACCATTGTAAAAACAACCTGACTATTGGCGGCTACTTCTGAGGGGGTGTCTGCCCATTTGGCGCCTTTTTCGATCAATCCATCCGTTTTGCTTTTTGTGCGGTTGTAAACTGATACTTGATGCCCAGCCGCCAACAAATGACCTACCATCGATTGACCCATAACGCCTGTTCCAATAAAACCTAGCTCCATGTCCATTCCTCCATATCAAAAAAGTTCATGTCTTTAGTATAGTATACGCTAAAAACATGAACTTGAGAAAACTTTCTGTTTAATCGACGGAGCGTCTGAAAGATTTCAATTTTACTTTGAACTTTTTCAAAGTTTGTTCCGTCTCTTTTTCTAATTCGGTTGTTTCATAGTAAGCCACCATATCATGGTAAAACGACAACATCGATTCACCAAATCGCAACGCAGAGATTTCATACAATTTACGCGCTAAGACTTCAGAATCAGCTGGTATCTGTTGTTGGACATAATCTATAAATGTTTTGGCAAAATCTTGGTCTGTTTGATATGTTACCCCTAAAGAAGGATCATCGATCAATGTATTTAAGTAATCATTGCCTTCAACCACTAATGGTGTACCCGCAGCCATCGCTTCAGTGTAAGTTAACCCTTGCGTTTCCGAAGTCGATGCACTGACAAAATAATCAGCTGCATGATAGTAAATAGCTACTTCATCATTTGGCACTTCACCAACAAAATAAATATGATCAGATAATTGCATCGCCGCTGCTTTTTCTTCGAGTTTTTCTTTATGTGGTCCTTTACCAACGATCACCAACTTGGCATCGGGAATCGATGCGAGGATTTCAGGCATGCCATCGATGATGGCTTGAATATTTTTTTCGTAGGAAATACGACTCAAAGACAAGAGCATTGGTTGATTCTCTTCAATCGCCAATTGTTGCCGCAACGCTTTTTTCATCTCTGCGGTAATATCCGGACGTCTGAATTTCTCCACCTCTATACCCGTGGGAATGATGCGCATCGGAGAAACAACGCCATAACCTCGCAACGTGTCGATCACCCGTTCACTAGGACAGACCACACCGGTGCTATGGTTGGCAAATAAGCGAGACAAATATTTGACATGCGCAGGACGCAGCACTTTGCCATTGGCAATATAATGAAGATAATCTTCGTACATTGTATGATAGGTGTGTATGACGGGAATCTGCATCTTTTTACCGACCATTTTCCCTAACATCCCAGCACCAAATTCGGTATGGGTATGGATCAATTCCAATTCCAGCTCTTTTGCGATCAGATAGGCATATACCATGCCTCGCACCACGATGCGCCGGTCTTTGAATGACACAAAAGGAACACTAGGCATTCGGATGATATCTTCTTCATCCAACGCAGCATTAGGATCTGTTGTCGTAAATATATAGACTTTATGGCCCTTTTTTTCTAATTCTTCTTTTAATGTTTTGATTGATGTTGCAACACCACTGACTTGCGGAAAGTAAGTGTCTGTGAAAAATCCGATTTTCAAAACGGTACCTCCAAACTTCGCATGATTGCTAACTCTTTGTCAATACTTGCTGATAGACAGCTTTCAACTCTTGTCCAATGGCATCGATACTTTTTTCTTGCGCTGTGCGATACCCTGCATCCGTTAAATTAGGGAGTTGACCATCAAGAATCGCTTTGATCTTAGTGGTAAAACCTAGATTATCTTTGGCCATGTAGGCATTCTCATTTTCTTCGAGCCAGCCTTTGTACACAGGAATATCCCGGACTAAGATTTGTTGTCTGCTTGCTAATGCTTCTAAAACAACAATTCCTTCTGTTTCTTCATAAGAAGGAAAGAAGAATAAATCAGCCGCAGAATAGGCGCCTTCAATAATATCTCCTTTGATATAGCCTGGAAACAATACATTATCAGGATGGTTGCCATTGACCAAATCACGAATTTTTTTAGGAATCGTCATCATCGGCGTATGCCCAAACCAGATAAATGTATACTCTGGTAATTGTTTGGCGATCTCTACAAAGTCTAGAATACCTTTGCGTTCAAAAAACAAACCGACAGAAATGATGACCTTTTGCTGTGCATCTAAATTGAAATAATCGCGGAATGCTTGTTCTTTTTCGACTTTTGGCTGATACTTTGCCAAATCGATCCCGTTTGAGATGGCCTTGATTGGTACAGTCAGTCCATATTTTTCTAACAATTCTTTGGAATAAGGGGTTGGCGTGATTAGTTGATCGGCTCTTGCGTATAAATTGACTAAATATTTTTTGTATAATGGCGATAACTGATTTGAACCGATAAACGAATTCCGAAAATCCTCTTCCGTTGAATGTGCATGATAAATGACTTTTTTTCCTTGTCGCTTCGCCTTATTTACCATATGCAGACTATTGACACCATAGGTATTGATATGCAAAATATCATAATCTTCGTCATGACGATCCAAGGTATAGGGGATACCTACATTAGTCAAAGCACGTTGTTGATGGGCCAATGCTCTCCCAATGCCCGATTTAGCTAATAGTTTTTCTCCTTCAAAGTAAAGAAGTACTTTCAAAAATAATTCCTCCTTGGTACTGAATATGTCTACATATAGTATAGCATAGCCAGCAGCAGACACACTCCTACCATGGTCTTAGATAATGCATATCTTTATTCTTCATGATACTGGAAACGCCAGAAATAGCAACGTTTAAGGGTGTGATATGACAAAACTGTTCGTTGTCTGACGTCTTCTTGAACACAAAAAAGGGCAGTAAGCGAAAGCTTACTGCCCTTATCTGTTTGCTTACTTCACATACTCATCGACCAATGCGACAACTTCTTCCATTGTATCACAATCTGCTAAAGCACGTTTTGCTAACTCTTGCATATCAGTAGTAGATAAGCGTTTCATTAAGCTGCGTGTTTTTAGAATAGAGGTTGCACTCATTGAAAATTCGTCTAAGCCCATGCCTACCAGCAACGGTACAGCTGTTTGATCCCCAGCCATTTCGCCGCACATACCAGCCCATTTGCCTTCAGCATGCGCTGCATCGATCACGTTTTTGATCAAACGTAAAATTGATGGGTTGTAAGGTTGATATAAGTAAGATACGCGTTCATTCATACGATCGGCAGCCATTGTGTATTGGATCAAGTCATTGGTACCAATACTGAAGAAGTCAACTTCTTTAGCAAATTTATCCGCTAAAACAGCTGCAGCTGGAATTTCGATCATGATACCTACTTGGATATCATTTGAAATTTCAACACCTTCATCAATCAATTTTTGACGTTCTTCTTCATACATTTTCTTCGCAGCTCGGAATTCTTTCAATGTTGCCACCATTGGGAACATAATGCGTAGATTTCCATGAGCTGATGCACGAAGCAAGGCACGTAATTGCGTACGGAACATATCGTCGCCTAATTCAGACAAACTGATACGCAATGCACGATAGCCTAAGAAAGGATTCATTTCATGAGGTAGTTTTAGATAAGAAAGTTCTTTATCCCCGCCGATGTCCATTGTACGAACAACAACTGGTTTGCCATCCATTCCTTCTAAAACTGCTTTATAAGCTTTGTATTGGTCTTCTTCTGTTGGGAAATCAGGAGAATCCATATACAAGAATTCAGTACGGTACAAACCAATTGCTTCTGCACCATTGTTGTGGACACCAGCTAAATCTTTAGGTGTACCAATATTTGCAGCCAATTCAAAGTGCTTGCCATCAGCGGTCACTGTTTCAGCATCTTTCAATTTTTCCCATTCTGCTTTTTGTTGTGCGTAAGCTTCTCCTGCTTTGATAAATTCAGCTGCTTGATCATCAGTTGGATTCACGATCACATCACCAACGATGCCGTTTACAGCTAAAATATCTCCCGCATTCACTTTAGCGGTAATTTCCATCGTTCCAACGATTGCTGGAATTTCTAATGACCGGGCCATGATTGCAGAGTGAGACGTACGTCCACCAATATCTGTTACAAAAGCTTTTACGAAGTTGCGGTCTAATTGTGCTGTATCACTTGGTGTCAAGTCATGAGCAACAACGACGACTTCTTCGTTGATCATTGAAGGGTTTGGCAAGGTTACATTTAGCAAATGCGCCAAGATACGTTTCGCGACATCTTTGATATCTGCTGCCCGTTCTTGCATGTAAGCATTGTCATCCATTGCTTCAAACATACCGATATACATGTCAGTCACTTCTTTCAATGCTGCTTCAGCATTGACTTTGTTGTCTGACACATTTTGTTTGATTTGACCAATCATTTCTGGATCTGAAAGAACCATTAGATGTGCGTCAAATACTTGTGCTTCTGCTTCGCCTAATGTTTGCGCAGCTTTGTCGCGGATTTGTTGCAATTCCGCAGTTGACTTAGCCAACGCCTCATCTAAACGTGCTTCCTCTGCTGCCGTATCTTCAACTGTTACTTTCGAAAAAGATAAATCAGGTTGTACTAACAGGTAGGCTTTCGCAACGGCAACACCATCACTAGCAGCAATTCCTTTTAGCATCTCAACCATTATTCAGACAAACCTTCTTTTTTCATTGTTTCAACGATTGCAGCGATTGCATCTGCTTCGTCAGCACCTTCAGCAGTGATCGTTACGTCAGAACCTTGGCCAACGCCTAATGACATAACGCCCATGATTGATTTAAGGTTTACTGATTTACCTTTATATTCTAGGTTGATATCAGAATTAAATTTGCTTGCTGTTTGTACTAATAATGTAGCTGGACGTGCGTGGATACCTGTCTCAGCAACTACGTGAAAATCTTTCTTTTCCATATTGATCAATCTCCCTTATGAACCATTTTTTTGTGTGAAGGCATCTTTTCATCGCACCAAAAGCACTATAAAAAAATCACCCTTTCAACTGTTAAGATTACCATTTTTTTCTAAGTTAGACAACCGTTTTCTCTCAAATATACGATTGAAATACAATGCCTATTTATTTTCTGGCTGATATCGGTAAATGATATTTCCATTCAGACCAGCTTCTCCCACGAATTTGACACGGTCATCAAGTTGCAACCATACATCGCGAAAAGCCAAAAATTGCGGCTGCGAAACAAGTAACTCGTTGATTTCCCCGTTTCTCAATTGGTCGATACTCGTACTAAAATCAATGTTTTCCATTTTTCTGCTTCTCACCTCTTTCTCTCTATTATAAGTGATAGATCTACTCTTGAAAAGTTGTCTAAACAAGAGATCAAATCCTTTAAAACATCCAAGTTTAAATGGTTGCAGTCTGATAAAAAGTTAGTATAATAGAATTATGGTCAGTAAAGGTCAATGGACCTTTGACATATGACCCTCCCTTTTATCATCATCCATTAGGTAAAAAACACATCCCTAGATGATGAAGGATAACTATAAGAAAGGTCGTGTATCTATGCTTTGTCAAAATTGTGGCAAAAATGAAGCGTCGATTCATTTATACGCCAACGTCAATGGTCAAAGAAAACAATTGGATTATTGTCAAAGTTGTTATCAAAAATTAAAATCTCAATCTGGAAATGCTGCTGCCGCCATGGCACAAGATCCATTCGGGTTTGGAAATTTAGATGATCTATTCCGTCAAATGTCCCGCCAAATGCAGCAAGGAAATCCTTCTGAACAAGTACCACCAACCCAAACAGGAGGCAACGGCTTCATGGGTGGTCAACCACCTCGAAACAATCAAGCCGCCAACGGACTGTTGGGAGAATATGGCATCAATATCACACAAATGGCTCGAGATGGTGAAGTAGATCCAGTTGTTGGTCGAGACAGCGAGATCAAACGAGTGATCGAGATTTTGAATCGTCGAACCAAAAACAACCCTGTTTTAATAGGTGAACCTGGTGTTGGTAAGACTGCCGTTGTCGAAGGATTAGCCCAAAAAATCGTCGATGGCGATGTACCGCAAAAATTGATGGACAAAGAAGTCATCCGTTTAGATGTCGCATCCCTTGTTCAAGGTACCGGGATCCGTGGACAATTTGAAGAACGGATCCAAAAATTGATTGAAGAAATCAAACAAGCTGAAAATGTGATTTTGTTTATTGATGAAGTCCATGAAATCGTTGGTGCTGGGGCTGCTGGTGATGGCAATATGGATGCCGGCAATATTTTAAAACCTGCTCTGGCTCGAGGCGAACTGCAAATGGTTGGTGCTACGACATTGAATGAATATCGTATCATCGAAAAAGACGCTGCTTTGGAACGGCGTTTACAACCCGTTCGGGTGGATGAACCAACTGTGGAAGAAACGATTCGTATTTTAAAAGGTCTGCAACCTCGTTATGAAGACTACCATCATGTTCGCTATACAGACGAAGCCATTCAAGCAGCAGCGACTTTATCAAATCGCTATATACAAGATCGCTTCTTACCAGATAAAGCGATCGATTTATTAGACGAAACCGGATCGAAGAAAAACTTAACGATCCAAATCGTTGATCCAAAAATGATCGATAAGAAATTACAAGAAGCTGAAGCACAAAAACAAGCCGCTTCCCAAGAAGAGGACTTTGAAAAAGCTGCTTATTATCGTGATCAAATCAATAAATTACAAAAAATGAAAGAGCGTCAAATCAGCGATGAAGAAACACCAGTTATCACTGAAAAAGATTTGGAACAAATCGTTGAAGAACGTACCAATATACCTGTCGGTGATTTGAAAGAAAAAGAACAAACGCAATTAAAAAATCTAGCTGACGATTTAAAGGCCAAAGTCATTGGTCAACAAGAAGCTATCGACAAAGTTGCCAAAGCGATCCGTCGCAACCGTGTAGGGTTAGGCAAGCAAAATCGTCCAATTGGCTCTTTCCTATTTGTTGGACCAACAGGTGTTGGTAAAACTGAATTGGCAAAACAACTGGCTTATGAATTATTTGGTTCAGCTGATTCCATGATTCGCTTTGATATGTCAGAATACATGGAAAAACATAGTGTGGCAAAATTGATTGGTTCTCCTCCAGGCTATGTTGGTTATGAAGAAGCTGGCCAATTGACTGAAAAAGTTCGTCGTAATCCATACAGCTTGATTTTATTGGATGAAGTTGAAAAAGCCCATCCAGACGTCTTGCATATGTTCTTGCAGATCTTAGATGATGGCCGCCTAACAGACGCCCAAGGCAGAACGGTCAGCTTCAAAGATACCTTGATCATTATGACCAGTAATGCTGGTACCGGCAAAGTCGAAGCCAATGTTGGTTTTGGTGCAGCCAGAGAAGGTATCACACGCTCTGTACTCAACCAATTGAACAACTACTTTACACCTGAGTTCTTGAATCGTTTTGACGGTATCATTGAATTCAAATCATTAAGCAAAGAAAATTTATTATCGATTGTTTCATTGATGCTGGACGAAGTGAATCAAACTTTGCGTCAACAAAAGTTATCTATCGATGTTCCGCAAAATGTTCAAGAAAAATTAGTTGATCTGGGCTATAGTGCGACGATGGGCGCCCGTCCATTGCGTCGAACGATCCAAGACCAAATCGAAGACGGCATTGCCGAATACTATTTGGAACATCCAGAAGTGCGGGAATTGCAAGCTGAGATCGATGATTCAGACAAAATCATCGTCACTGCAAAAACACCGATCGAAGAACCGCAACAAATCACAAGTGACACCGAACAAGAATAAGTTATCTTTATGACTTGACATGTCGGATGTTTATGCCAGACAACTCTGTTACCCAAAAAATTGGATTTTCCGAGTTGTCTGGCTTTTCTTTTGAAAAAAAACGCCCTATAATGTTATTAATAAATACATAGAATGTGAGGTGAGTCTGGTGAAATTGATTAATGTGACCAACAGCCATTCTCGACTAGTGATGAATCAGTTAGAAAATACGGATGCGGAACTTGTAAAGGTTTACACCGCGGGTGATACAACGGTGATCTTTACTTCTGCCCCTTATCATAACGAAATTTTGCTGATCAACAAAAAACGCAACATCAGACAGACAGAGGTTGATGAAATCATCGACTACTTTTTAAAGAAATTACCGGACGGCTCCTATGATCCTGCAAGTATCTCTGTTATTCAACTGCCGGACGTCGTAGAGATTTCGATTCAAAAGAATTTATCCCCCTCAAATTAAACAAAAAAATATCTATAAAAGATGACTGTCGCCGCCCTCTTTTATAGATATATTTTTTTGCGGTCAAATACCGCTTTATCCTTGCCTTAACCCATCTAACGTTCCTTACATCAAGGTCTTCAATTCAACATCTGGATACTTATCCGCAAACCAGCGCATCGCAAATTGATTTTCAAATAAGAATAAAGGTTGGTCAAAGCGGTCTTTGGCCAAAATATTCCGACTCGAACTCATGCGTTCGTCCAAGTCTTTAGGATCGATCCAACGGGCAATCTTATTCCCCATTGGAGTCATGATCACTTCAGCATTGTATTCGTTCAGCATTCTGTATTGAAATACTTCAAACTGCAATTGACCAACAGCCCCGATGATATACTCATCACTCAAATATGTTTTATAGAGTTGGATGGCGCCTTCTTGGACCAGTTGATAGATTCCTTTATGGAATGATTTTTGCTTCATGACATTTTTGGCTGTCACTTTCATAAATAATTCCGGTGTAAATGAAGGCAGTTCTTCGTACGCTACCTTTAATTTACCTTCATAGATCGTATCACCGATTTGATAATTTCCAGTATCATAAACACCAATAATATCCCCGGCAACCGCTTCTTCGATATTCTCGCGGGTATCTGCCATAAATTGTGTCACATTACTTAATTTCATTTTCTTGCCTGTGCGCTCTAAAGTCACATCCATCCCCCGCTCAAAGGTACCTGAACAGATGCGCACGAATGCGATCCGGTCACGATGGGCTGGATTCATGTTGGCTTGGATTTTGAAGACAAAACCTGACATTTCAGGTTCATAGGGACTGACTTCTGTATCAGCCAATGTTTTATGCCCATAAGGTGCCGGCGCAAACTGCAAGAATGTTTCTAAGAAGGTTTGCACCCCAAAATTGGTCAAAGCTGAACCAAAGAATACAGGTGTTTGTTCCCCACGTGCGATTTTTTCGGTATCAAAAGAATCCCCCGCTTCTTGCAGTAATTCGACTTCTTCTAATACTTGTTGGAACAGACCATCTTGGCTGAAGGGATGATCTGCCGGCATATGCCCTTGCTCATCAAGTGGTACCAAACGTTCGCCGCCATGATTATCTGGTCGATAAAACTCGACCCGTTGATTGTGAATGTCGTATAAGCCTTCAAGGCCTTTCCCCATACCGATCGGCCAATTCATTGGAAAAGATTCGATTGCCAATAGGTCTTCTAATTCTTCTAATAAGTCCAATGGTTCTCGACCGTCACGGTCCAACTTGTTGATAAAAGTAAAGATTGGAATACCGCGTTTTTTGACAACTTGGAATAGTTTCTTGGTTTGTGCTTCGATCCCTTTTGCACTGTCAATGACCATGACTGCGCTATCGACCGCCATCAATGTACGATAAGTATCTTCAGAGAAATCCTCGTGTCCTGGTGTATCCAAAATATTGACACGTTTTCCTTGATAATCAAATTGCATCACAGAACTGGTCACTGAGATTCCCCGTTGTTTTTCGATCTCCATCCAGTCAGATTTCGCAAAATTACCTGTCTTTTTCCCTTTGACGGTTCCAGCTTGACGGATCGCGCCGCCAAATAAGAGCAGTTGTTCAGTGATCGTTGTTTTCCCAGCATCCGGGTGAGAGATGATCGCAAAAGTACGGCGACTATCTACTTGTTGTTTTAATTTAGGGTTATCCATTGATTATGTAACTCCATTTCTATATTTACGTATACACAGAGGGTTGCTCTGCAAGATTTCTGACCAAATCAGTATATCATGGAAATAGGTCAGAAAAAAGAAAAAAACGCAACAATACCCATTCCACACGTCTTTAGAGAAATGCTGGAATGGGTATTGTTGAAACAGATTCGATTAAAATGCAGGAACCAATGTATCACTATGATCTTTTTCTAAAAATTCTTTGACTTTGTCACTGGTCATTGCTTTACGCAGGACCTTGATTTTTTCAGAATCCTGATTGTCTTCCCGCGCCACTAATGAAATGGCAAAGCGATCATCGATCGTTTTTTCTAAAAAGAGGGCGTCATCAGGTTTTAAGCCAATTTTTGCAATATATGTTGGATAGTTATAAACCAACGAAACATTTGGTTCATCATAAGCTTCCGCTAAGTTCAGCAAATCTACAGATAACCATTCGAATTTTTTCGGATTCTCTGTAACATCTTTCAACGTACCATTGACCCCAACACCATCTTTTAATGTGATCAACCCTTGTTCAGCTAAAATAGCCAATGCTCGGCCTTCATTTGAGACATCATTTGGCAGAGCTACTTTCGTTCCTTCTGGAATGTCTGCAATATCTGTATAGTCTTTAGAATAAAAACCAACTTTGGCATTATAGATTTTGTCCAATGCCACTAAATGAGCATCTTTTTCTTCGTTGAATTTTTCCATGTAAGGTTGATGCTGCGCAAAGTTGGCATCTACTTCCTTATTATTCAACAATTCATTGTATTGAATGTTGTCATTGACTTGAACCAGCTCAATGGTCCAACCGTCCTCGACTGCTTCTCCTGCTACTTTGACGACATCAGTCATGGGTGTCGTTTGCGAAGCAACTTTGATCACTTTGTCTTCGCTGCTTTCATTGCTCGCTGTTGAACCGCAAGCAGCCAACACACCCAATGCCAATAATCCTAAACCTACTACTATTCCTTTTTTCATTTACTTTTTCCTCCTATTTTCTTTTATCTAACCGTTTTGCTGTTAGATTGCCAATCCATTGCAGGATAAAAACCAAAATGATGATAATCAGAATGGCGAAATACATCACACCATACTCATACCGTTGGTAGCCATAGCGAATCGCAAAATCACCGATCCCTCCACCACCAACGATACCCATGACTGTCGAATAAGAAACCATACTGACGATCGTCGTCGTCAAGGCCAAAACCAATCCGCTTCTAGCTTCTAATAACAAAAACGAGCGAATATATTGCCATCGGTCGACACCTAATGAGTGTGCGAGCAAGGTGACATCTTCTGGTACATCCAATAAAACTTGTTCTGTCAGACGAGCATAAATACTGATTGCCACGATACTCAACGGCAGACTAGCTGGGATCGGTCCAAAGGAACTGCCTAAGATCAACCGTGTCACAGGGATCAGCGCCACAACAAACAGCAAAAACGGAAAAGAACGAATGATCGTAACAAGCAAATTCAAGCTTTCATAAGATAGTGAAAAAGAACGTTTCCTTGTCAAATACATCATCACACCTAACGGCAATCCTAAAACAATCGCCGCACTAATGGAAATACCCATCATGATTCCTGTCTCAGCCAAAGCTTGCCATAACTCCGGTAAATAATAACGAATACTCTCAGTAATCGACATGCAGCAAACTCCTCTCTACTTGTTCAAGATAACTGAGATTTGATGCTTTGATCATTCGCGGCTGATGGTCAAAAGCAGCCGTAAAACGGCCCGACTCAAGAACATAGACCCGTTGGCAAAGTTGTCGAACGACCGAAAGTTCATGGCTAACAAAAACAACTGCTGGTTTAAACGTCTTTTGCACGTTTTGTAATAACGCGATGATATCTTTCTTGGTATCCTCGTCTAAAGCACTCGTTGGTTCATCACAGAGCAAGATTTTCGGTTCTCTGATCAACGCTCTGGCAATTGCCACCCGCTGTTTTTCGCCTCCACTTAACTTTGAAGGATAATCATTGACTTTATCCGTCATCCCCACAAATGCCAACATTTCAGTAACGGCTTCATCAGTTCGCCCCGATAGCTTAAGAGGCAAATAGACGTTTTCGAAAACCGTCAGATTATTTAATAAGTTATAGTTTTGAAAAACCATGCCAATTTCTCGTTGCATCTCAAGCCGCTGTTTTTTATTTAGCCGTCTGATGTCTCGTCCATCGATCATGATCTCTCCAGTATCCGGTTCCTCGATCAAATTCAATATGCGCAGCAAGGTCGATTTGCCTGATCCGCTTTTTCCAACCACTCCGACGATTTCACCAGCGTCTACCGTGAAAGAAAGTTGATCTAAAATCGGCTTGCTATAACGCTTTGACACCCCTTCAATGTTTAACATGATTGCCCCCTTAATGAAACAATAAATCTAGAAAATCATCCTTCGTCATTTGGTAGATATATTGATCCAACCGCTGCTCTGATAACATCTTTTTGATCGTTTCGTATTGAAAAGGCAGACCAATCAATGCTGCTTGTAACGCTTCGATCTCTTTTTGACCAAAAAAGTCACCATTGATTTTCATAGCAGTGATCAACCCTTTGGCAACAGAAAAATTGATCTCTACGATGCCCACTTGATCAAATCGCTTTCTTTTTTGCCAGTCAAAAGCCGGCGCTTCATCAAAAATCCATTGCGGATTTGCATAACGTTCACGGTATAAAGCGTCAATTGCTTGCTGATCGGCATCCGTCAATCGCAGTTCTTTTTCACTGATTTCCTCGATCGATGCAACACCATAGATATGACACAACAACACATCACGAAATGCGTAAGTATCAAGGTCACGATATACTTCTGATAGATAAGGTTTGATATTGGTCACACTTTTTCTGACTGATTTTGTTGCTTTTGAAGCGATTTTTTCTTCGGCAACATGCAGTACTTGTGTCAAAGCATCAAGATCGACATCGAACATCAACGTACCATGCGCATATGTACGATCCTTTTTGGTATACATAGCATTTCCCGAAAACTTTTTGTCTTCAATATAAAGATCATTTCGTCCATGGACGGTGATACCAGTTGCCCCCATCGCTTCTAAGCCTTTCATGATAGGTTGGGTAGCTGAATGATAATCACCAAATCGAGTTGCGTCCTTTTTGGTGACAAAACTAAAACTCATATTACCCAAATCATCATAAACTGCACCACCACCGGAAGTCCGACGAGTCAATACAATGGATTTAGACTGTAAATAGGCCAAATCGATTTCTTGATAGGCATTTTGGTTTCTTCCGATTATAACACATGGTTTTTGTATATATAACAGCAAACATGGTTCTTCAATATCTACGTTATCCATTAAATATTCTTCAGTTGCCAAATTCATCCGAATATCATCACTGGGCATACGAAAAAACTTCATTAAAAGCATCCTCCATCCGTTATCGTTTATCATCTATACTCGCTTTATTTAAAGAAAATTGCAACTAAAATGCTCATTTTTAAAATTATGAACGTTCTTTTATCTGTTTTTTGACTGTACTAATTTACTCTTATATCCTACCTTTTTCTTTTCGACAATACAAGAGGATTCTAAAAAAAAATGCACAAACAAAAAACCAGCGCCCAAAAACGCTGGTTCTAATTGGTTATCTTCTTGGTTCATCTTGTTCAAAATCTTTGCGGAAATAGCGTCTTTCTTCTTCCGGTTCAATGTCGTGATCTTCAGGATCATGGAATTTCACACGAATCTTCAATACTCTGGATCCTTCCATCTCCTCTGAAATCAGCGTCACATTATCCACTTCAAATGAAAGTTTTTCTCCATCATCAGGAATCATTCCTAATGCAGTGATCAAATACCCCGCCATCGTGTCGACATCACTCATATGCAAACTCATATTAAATGCTTCGTTAAAATCATCGATCAACATTCGACCTTGGATCACATATTCATGATCGGAGATTTTCTCATATAACTCTTCAACTTCATCCGATTCATCATCGATTTCACCAACGATTTCTTCTAATAAGTCTTCTAATGTCACAAGACCGACGACTCCACCATATTCATCAAGTAAAATCGCCATTTGATTTTGGGTTTTCTTCAATTCATACAATAAGTCATCAATAAAAACTGTTTCCGGAACAAATAATGGTTCTTGCAGGATTTGTTTGATATCCATTGATTCAAATCCGTACTGATAAGCACATTTCAAAAGATTTTTGGTATGCAACACACCAACAACTTTATCTTTGTCCTCGTTATATACAGGAATACGAGAATAGTTTTCTGCTAAAATTTCATTCAAAATTTCTTCTACTGAGTCATTGATATCCACCATGAAAGCTGAGGTACGTGGAACCATCACTTCACGGGCAACTTTGGTATCCAATGAGAAGATCCCTTGCAGCATTTCCAACTCATCTTCTTCAAATACACCTTCAGTTTCCAACATATACCGCATTTCATCTCGGGTCATTTTCGTATCTTCATCATCAAATTCCATCGGTGTGATTCGTGCCAGCAAACTAGTTGAGGCAGATAAGAACCAAACAAATGGTTTTGCGATCGTTCCAATCGCACGAATGACACCAGAAGTAAATTGTGCAACTTCCTCTGACTTGTTCATCGCAATTCGTTTTGGATACAACTCACCAAAAACGATCGACACATACGTCAATATTGCCAATACAATGATATTCGCTAAACTTTTGGCAGCTGAACCTCCACCTAGATACGGTGCTAGTTTAGTTGAAAGCGTGTCTGCCAGAGAAGCCCCAGATAAGATATTGACTAGTGTGATCCCAACTTGGATCGTTGACAAGAAGTTTGTTGGATTCTCAATAACTTTCAATAATTTTTGTGATTTGACATTTCCTTCTTCCGCCTTTTGTTCAATACGGTTTTTGTTGACTGAAACAACCGCAATTTCCGAAGCCGCTAAAAAGGCATTGATTAATGTCAAAACGATCAACAATAAAATTTGCGCTAAAAGCGACTGACTCTCGGGGTCAGCATTCATAATAGCATTCTCTCCTTATTTTCCATTTATTCTAAAAAAAATCGTGGGCTATGCCCACGATAAAATCGTATCACAAACTATTTTTCTTTGCAATAAAAAACATCAGTCACTCTTATCATTCAAAAAGGCGTTCTTGATTCTTCTTACTCTTATCATCTCTCACCAAACGTGCAATAAAAATCACGATCGTTCGACAAATAGCATAGAAAGGCACGCCTAAGAAAATACCCAATAGTCCAGCAATATTTCCAGCCACTAATAAAACCAAGATGATGGTCAAAGGATGGATCGCCAATGATTTACCGATTACGTTTGGATAAATGACGTTGCCATCAAGTTGTTGCACGATCAAAACTACCACACAACAAAGCAGCGCACGGAATGGCTCGTCAAAAATCGTGACCAGCACTGCAGGAATCAACCCAAGATAAGGTCCCAAGTAAGGAATCAAATTCGTGATTCCAGCAATCACACCGAAAAGGAAGGCATAATTGACCCCTATGATCCAGTAACCAATAAACGTAAAGGTCCCAACGAAAATACACTCGATTGCCTGCCCACTGATATAATTCGACAACGTTTTATTCAAATCACTCAATAGACCGACAATTTGTTCCCGTCTTTTTTCAGGAAAAACACTTTGGATATTCGGAACCAATTTTTCGCCATCTTTCAGCATATAAAACAAGATAAAAGGGACTGTCACTATAATCATTGTTGCCGACGCAATCGTGCCGACGATCGATCCCAAGCTAGTAGACAGACCGCTCAAAAACTGTTGAATGATCGTTCCATAGGAAAGGTTTAAATTTTCAAGTTGTTGCGCAATATCGATTTGTTTAAAGAATGGATCATCAGCCATCGAGTATATCCAGTTTTCCATGTTGCGGGCAAAACTAGGAATATTTTCTGCCAATGACGAAATTTGGCTGATCAAATTCGGGATCACGCTGAAGAACATCAAAACGATTGCACCCAACAATAGCAACAGAACAATGATCACCGCAAAAACCCTTTTCAGTTTCGTCGTTTTCATGAGAAAAACCACGATTGGGTTTAGGAGATAGTATAGAAAACCCGCAATCAAGACCGGGGCGAATAAAGTAGAAAAAAATGTTCCAACTGGTGCGAATAAGAAATTGATTTTACTTAGGACAAAAACCAGTGTCACTATAACCAAAGACTCTAACGACCAAAAGAACAGTTTTGATTGTTTGATTTTATCGAACAAATAATTCCCTCCTTTTTTCTACATTATAGAATACTTCGTAAAAAAAAGCTTGCGACTTAAGGAGGAAAAAGATTTTTTATAGAAAAAAATGCTATACTATTAAAAATAATCAAATAAAAATAATCAAATAAAAATAATCAAAAATTTATTGAGGTGAACTGATATGCATGTTGCACAAACAAAAGATACGCTAAGTGAAATCTATTTAGCTTCCTTAAAAATCAGAAATACGGTATTTGTCAAAGAACAAGGTGTGCCACTCGCATTAGAAGTGGATGAAAATGAAGCTTTGGCCATCCATTTTGTCTTATATGATGACCAAAATCAGCCAGTAGCAACGCTCCGCTTCTTGCCACTCACCGATCACATCATGAAATTACAGCGAATGGCCGTGCCCAAAGTGCATCGCGGACACGGATATGGCCGCATTTTGATTGATGGCGCCGAAGCATTTGCCCGAACCCAGCATATCAAAAAAATTACCTTAGGCGCTCAATTGACCGCACAAGAATTTTATCAAAAATTAGGGTATCAAACCGAAGGAGAGGTCTTCTTAGACGCTGATATGCCGCATATCAAAATGACGAAAGTTTTATCCTCTTAAAAAATAATCGCTAGTCACGAAAGTTATTCGTGACTAGCGATTATTTTTATCGTCATGGTTGATTCTCGGCAACGATTTCTTTCAGTGTATCAAGTAAACTCGCAGCAACTTTTTCTGCATACCCATCTTCTGTGATGATACTTAAATCATAGTCGCTATTCAAATAACCCAATTCAATCAATATCGACGGTACATATTGTTCTCTGATCACAAAATAATTGCCGAAACGAGGACCGTTATTCGCCAAATCGATTTGAGCAGTCAAATTGGTCGCAATCTTCGTAGCGGTGGTCTCGTAAGTCGGATAATAATAATAAACTGTAAAACCATGGTTCCCATTGGGATAGTTATAATTATCATAGTGGATACTCAAAAATAAATCTGGCGCATCAGCCAATGAAATAGCAGCAATATCTGCCAAAGCCAAATATTCGTCTTTCGTACGGGTATAACTCACTTGGACGCCAGCATCTTGCAGTGTTTGACCAATCGTTAATACAGTCGCTAATGTTAAATTTTTTTCCATGATTGTACCATCCGTCGATAAGGCGCCTGAGTCTTCCCCGCCGTGACCTGCATCTAAAACGATTTTGAAATCAGATAATGATTGCGGTGCATCATTTACTTGAACCTCAGATATTTCCCCATTTGCCTTTGGAATATAGCCATTAAGTCCATCATCCGTTTTGATTTGGATCAACGTATCGGTTTCAGATACATAATCCGCCCAAGAGCCACGATGTACTTTCCCCACTACATTTGAGCACTCCACTGTCTGGTAAACTTGAACATAGTCATTTTCGCTTTCGACAGTCACATCATAGAGTGCTGGATCAACATATATCTGAACTTTCTTGACTGTGCTTTGCGTTCTGGTACTAGCGGAATCAGCAGAAGATGATGCGATGGTTTCGCTGGATTCCGTTGTATCCGCTTGAATCGATGTATCGGAGGTATCACCTGCTGCCTGATTGGTCTTGACCGCGATAGCCATCATACCAGCTAAAATAAATACGGTTGTTACAAACAAAATTGCTTTCTTCATTTTTCAACATCCTTATCAATTACTGATCTTCAGCGTAACAATGGTACCTTAAATTAAACTTAACCTCTTTTTAGTATAAAATAAAGCAAGGAAATTGGCGAAAGATATCCATTGCTTGCAAAAAAACTATATAAAAAAACAAAAAACTTCAACCAAATTGGTTGAAGCTTTGCGGTTCAATGAGTTCATCCCTCATTCGCCTTATCTTTGAGACAACTGCTTGTAGCGATCATACCATATCTCTACGTACCCTGGTGAAAAAGGTCCTTTACCATTATTGATCCAATCTACTAAAATTTTGACATTCTCCTTGAGAATAAAGTCCGTGTCTTGCGGATAGTGCATGATTTTACTGTGTAATTCATACTCATCCACATCTAGTAAACGTTTCTCGCCATCGGGAAATACTTTGATATCAAGGTCATAATCGATATATTTCAATGCCTCTTCATCAAGTAAGTACGGTGAAGCAAGATTACAATAATAGGAAACCCCCTTTTCTCTAATCATTGCGATTACATTAAACCAGTATTTTTTATGAAAATATACAATTGCTGGTTCACGGGTAACCCAGCGTCTCCCATCTGATTCAGTCACCAATGTATGATCATTGACGCCAATCACTGAAAATTCGCTGGTCTTTAAGACCATCGTATCCCGCCACGTTCGATGCAAATTGCCGTCATGTTTGTAACTTTGAATGCTTACAAACTCTCCTTCTTTTGGAACTCGCATAGCAACCCTTCCCTCAGCAAGTGACCTTGCGTTTTGTTTGGGTGTTCATTACACCGACATCGGTATAATTATAGCAATAAAAGACTCCTTTGCCTAGAAATCTTTATCGAGTTTCTGATATTTCTTTAATTGCGCGACCAATTTTTGCTGCGGTTTAGGAAAAACAAATGCATCGAATGCCGATTCCGGAACCCATCTCCCCGACTCAACCGAGAAAGAGGTGCGCTTCACACCATAAAAAAGCAAGATATGCCACTTCAAATGAGTGAACAAATGAGTGACTTCACCAAAATGACGTTTTTGCCAAATCACTGGCAGATCAGAAAAGATAGTTGGGGTACTTTCTTCTGCGATCAAATCTATTTGACCCGGTTGATCGTCTTTTTCCCATAAAGATGCCAGTTCCTGATATTCTGACTTGGTCACTTCCCGTAAAGGAAAATGCCACATTGACGCCAACAAACCGGTGTCACCTCGTTGTGTCAGCAAAAATGACCCATTATCTTCAATCGCACCCGCCACAAAATAGACATCTTTGGCTTTGGGTTTCTTTGTTTTGACCGGATATTGGGTTTGTTTATTTTCTGCATAGGCCAAACAATACTGGCTGATTGGACATTCCTCACATTTGGGTGATGTGGGCGTACAAATACTGGAACCTAGATCCATAAAAGCCTGATTGAACGCTCCTGTATCCCTTTCAGGCATGAGGTGCCGCATCTTCTGATCGAAGACAGGTCGGCTGCTGGCTTTGGCGATATCCGCATCGCTACAAAATAAACGACTGACCACACGCATCACATTGCCATCGATCGCAGGTTCTGGCAAACCAAAAGCGATACTGCCAATGGCTCCTGCTGTATAAGGGCCGATCCCTTTAAGTGAACGAATGTCGTCCATCGTCATTGGCATCTGGCCATGGTAAATAGCGACGATTTGTTGAGCGGCTGCTTTTAGGTTGCGGGCGCGAGAATAATAGCCCAACCCTTCCCAAACTTTTAAAAGTTTTTGCTCTTCAGCGTCCGCTAGTGCTTGAATCGTTGGAAATTCTTCCATAAAACGATAGTAGTAGCCAATCACGGTATCGACTCTGGTTTGCTGCAGCATGATTTCTGAGATCCAGATCGCATAAGGATCGTTGGTTGCCCGCCACGGCAAATTTCTTTTTGCTAAATGATACCAGTTTAAAAAGTCTTCTTGAAAATGCTTGGTTTTTTCCTGACTCCAGTCTATTTCCTGCTTACTCATCCATGACTTCCTCATCTAAAAATTGTTGAATATCTTCGATCGAAAACCCTTTTTGATAGAGTGCTTGCTTGATTTTCATTTTGCGCTTCATCAAAGGCAATCGTTGATGTCTGCGGATCAATCGTGCCCCTTCTTTTTGCAGCGCATCGTTTTCCTGCGCTTGATCTTTTTCCATTGGCAGTTCATCCAAGATCATCTGGATGACTTGTTGCTGAAATCCTTTTTGCATCAAATGTAATTTGAGTTTTTGTAAAGTCTCTTTATGACTTTTATGCTGAAACCGACGCAGCGCTTTTTCAGCCGTATGATACCCTACCTCAAATTGCAATTCTTCTGTATACAAGGGTAAGACTTCTTGGATCACCGGATCTTTTAGGCCTTTCTTTTTTAGCTGTTGGCCGATCACGATGGGCCCCTTGTCACTGATTCTGATTTGTGTACGCACATAACTTTCACCATAGATTTTGTCATCGATCAGCCCGAGCTCTTTCAACCGCTCAACCACCAAATTACGGTCGTGACTGTCGATTTCTTTGTCTTTCAAATACGTACGGACTTCCATTTCTGAGCGTAGTTGGTAGCTGATATAGTTCATAGCTTGCTGTAAACCTAAATCAAAGCCGGCACTTTTTTTGATTGCTTTGATATCTTCTTCCGTTAGTTCTTTGCCTTTTAAAAGTCTGAAACGCACTAAGAGATCTTCTGAGACCCGTAATGTTTCGCCTTCAGATGTTTCCACTTCATAAAAAGGTCCTTTGCCTTTATTGATTCGAATGATTGTAATCATTTTTTCACCTCACGAACGTACATTCTATTTTAACATAACTTTAGCGATATTCCCGTAAAAAGAACTGATCTTTTGTGGTAGAATAGATTGAATACTTATTGAAGGAGCTATCATGGCAAATATACAAGTTGAACCAGGACAGAAATTACAATTAACGATCAAGCGATTGGGTATCAATGGTGAAGGAATCGGCTATTATAAAAAACTGATTGTCTTTGTTCCCCGTGTGCTCCCCGGAGAACAAGTGATTGCTGAAGTGACCAAAGCTTCTCCACGTTTTGCCGAAGCCAAAATGACCAAAATCATCAAAAAAAGCCCCGATCGCATCCAGCCCCCTTGTAAATTTTATGATCGATGTGGTGGCTGTCAATTACAACATTTGGTCTATGACAAGCAGTTGGATTTTAAAAAAGACTTGCTCAAACAAGCACTTGAAAAATTCAAACCACAAGGCTATCGCCAATTTGTGTTACGGGATACATTAGGCATGGATGAACCTTGGCATTATCGGAATAAAGCCCAATTTCAATTACGCTATAATACGCAATCGAAACGGGTCGAAGCCGGTTTATATGAAATGGACTCTCATCGTTTGGTCGCCATCGATGATTGCCTAGTACAAGAACAAGATACACAATTGGTCATCAATCGGATTGTTCAATTATTGAATAAATACCAGATACCAATTTACGATGAGCGAAAAAACAGTGGGATCCTTAGAACCTTGATGGTACGAGTGGGTATTGCGACTGGCGAAATTCAATTGGTCTTTATTACCAATTCACCAAAACTGCCGCAAAAAAATGCGTTGATCCGAGAGATCAATCAACGCCTGCCGCAAGTAGTGTCAATTATGCAAAATGTTCAGAGTAAGAAGACATCATTGGTCATGGGAGATGATACGATTCATTTGTGGGGCAAAGAATCGATTGAAGAACACTTGAATGAATTGACTTTTGACCTATCTGCCCGAGCCTTTTTCCAATTGAACCCGCAGCAAACCAGTATCCTTTATCAAGAAGGCATCAAAGCACTCGCTTTGACGAAAGATGAAACAGTAGTTGACGCCTATTGTGGCGTAGGGACGATCGGTTTAAGTGTTGCGAAACAAGCCAAAGAAGTGCGCGGCATGGATATCATCCCTCAAGCTATTGAGAATGCCAAAGAAAATGCCAGAAGAATCGGTGCAACCAATACACACTATGAAACTGGCACTGCCGAAGAATTGCTGCCTAAATGGTTCAAGCAAGGCTTCAAGCCGGATAGCATTATTGTCGATCCACCACGAACTGGCTTAGATGATAAGCTCTTACAGGCAATCGTTCAACAGCCGCCAAAAAAAATGGTCTATATTTCATGCAACGTGTCGACCCTTGCTCGCGACCTTGTGAAATTAACAAAAGTCTTTCGTGTAGATTACTTGCAATCAGTTGATATGTTTCCGCAAACAGCACGTTGTGAAGTCGTGGTGAAGTTGACGCGTATATAATAACAAAAAGATAAAAGCTAACGATGCTGAAAGATGCTTCGTTAGCTTTTATCTTATTCATTGAAAGAAACTGCCTATGCGCCTCCCAGTCGTTCTTGTTTCACTTTATGATCCACAACATGTCGCTTGGATAATTCTGATTGGATCTTTGTAAACGGAATATCCATCTCTGCCAATAAAACCAGCAAATGATAGATCAAATCAGCACTTTCATAGACCGTTTCTTCATGATCATTTTTTATCCCCGCAATGATTACTTCAGCTGCTTCTTCGCCGACTTTTTTCAGGATTTTTTCGCGACCTTTTTCAAACAGATAACTCGTATAACTGCCAGATTGCGGTGTTTGTTTCCGCTCGTCGATCAGTGCTGATAAGTCATTCAATGATAAAAGCGTATCTTGACTTTGATACATTAGATGGGTGAAGCAACTCTGTGTACCTTGGTGACAAGCCGGTCCATCTTTGATGACTTTAGCCACCAACGCATCTTGATCGCAATCAGCGGTTAGAGAAACTAAATACTGATAATTGCCGCTGGTTTCTCCTTTACGCCACAATACCTGCCGGCTACGGGAATAATATGTCATTCGTCCTTCATCTACAGTCATCTGCAGACTTTCTTCATTCATGTAGGCCAAGGTTAGCACCTGATTGGTATATAAATCTTGAACGATCACAGGGACCAAACCTTGTGCATCAAATTTGATAGCCATCGCCACGCCTCCCTTTCGTTTCTGCAATTCGTATTGGTAAATCGTACCTTGCCAGATATTGCTTAAGCTGTTCAATCTCTACTTCCCGATAATGAAAAATTGAGGCGGCTAATCCGGCATCGATTCCAGGGAGTGCAAATAGCTCGAGAAAATCCTCCATCCCTCCTGCGCCGCCCGAAGCGATGATTGGCAGTGATACGGTTTCTGTTACCCGCTGCAGTAATGGAAGATCAAAGCCATGTTTCACTCCATCTGCATCCATACTGTTGATGACAACTTCTCCTGCACCATAGGCTTCTGCCATAAGCAGCCACTCAAAAGCATCGATTCCCGTATCTTGGCGACCACCATGGGTATAGACATGGTAATCGTCTCCCACTCTTTTGACATCCACGCTAAGTACGACACATTGGCTGCCATAGCGTTTGGCTGCTTCTTTGATCAGCAATGGATTGTTGACGGCACCAGAATTGACACTCACTTTATCCGCACCGCATTGCAGCACACGCTCAAAATCTTGGACTTGGTTGATACCGCCGCCGACAGTTAGTGGAATAAATATTTCAGCAGCCGTCCGCTTCAAGACATCGGTAAACAATTTCCGTCCTTGAGCCGATGCTGTAATATCATAAAATACCAACTCATCTGCCCCTTGCTGGTTATAATAGGCAGCCAAGTTCACTGGATCATGGATATCTTTTAAATCAGTAAAATTGATGCCTTTCACTACTCGACCGTCTTGAACATCCAAACAAGGAATGATCCGTTTGGTGATCATCGCCACGCCTCCTTTGATAAACGATTGGCACGACGAAGAACCTCTGGCAAAGAAAGAGAACCATTATAGAGTGCCTTGCCGATGATGACTCCTTCAACCCCAATCGCCGTTAGCGTATCGATATCTGTTAAAGTCGCCACACCGCCTGAAGCTGTGATAGCTAAATCAGGTATTTGCTGTAAGTTTTGATACAAAGGACCATTGATACCTAAGCCGGTACCATCTCTTTCGATTTCTGTATAAATGATCCGTTGACATCCCCAAGACACCAACTCTTGACAAAAATCTTTTGCTGAAAGCTCAGTACTTGTTTCCCAGCCATCTACTGCTACTTGCCCGTTTTTGGCATCAACACCGATCACGACTTGCGCACCATATTCTTGGAGCAGCTTCTTAGTTAATTGAGGGTCTTTGGCAGCTATCGTCCCTAAAATCACTTGACTGACACCAGCTGCCAGATACGCATCGACAGCTGCTTGCGTACGAATACCGCCACCGACTTCTACAAGTAAAGAGGTTGACGACACAATCTTTTTAATGATATCAAACTGCGCTTGCTGCCCATTGCGTGCGCCGTTTAAATCCACCACATGTAAATGCGTTGCACCTTGTTCAAAAAACGTTTGTGCAAATACAAGGGGATCGGTCCCAAAAATTTCTCTTTGTTGATAATCTCCTTGTGTCAACCGCACGACATGATTATCTAGTAAATCAATAGCTGGGTAAATATTCATCCTTTTTCCACCTCCGCAAAAGCTTTCAAAATTTTTAAGCCCGTTTCCCCGCTCTTTTCAGGATGAAATTGCGTACCATAAACGTGTCTGTGCTGAACGATTCCTGGAATGGCTATCCCATATGGACTATCTGCAACCAACGAATCCTCGCATGCCGTGGCATAGTAACTATGCACATAATAGACAAATGGATCATTGGTCAGATATTTCGTGATGGGAGATGCTCGGTATTGCTGCAATGTGTTCCATCCGATGTGTGGTACCTTATACTCAATGGATTCCATCTGAAATCGATCTTTTAAAGATCTGATTTTCCCTTTGATCAAACCTAATCCCTGGTGCTGCCCAAACTCTTCACTTTCTTCAAACAACAACTGCATACCGAGACAGATTCCTAGTAATGGTGTACCATATTCAACTTTTTCAAGAATTAAAGGTACCAAACCGCTGTTATCCAGCATCGCTTTAGCATCCCCAAAAGCGCCTACGCCTGGTAAAATCAATTGATCCGCAGCGGCCACTTCCGACGCTTCATTTGAAACACGAGAAGCAATACCTAAATGTGTAAGAGAACTCTGGATACTAAATGTATTTCCGACGCCGTAATCAACGATCACCAACATCTGTACCACCTCTTTTCTTTTGGATTATAAGATCGTTCCTTTGGTTGAAGGAATGACATCTGGGGCAGTTTGGTCAATGGCAACGGCTTGAGCAAGCGCGCGACCAAAACCTTTGAAACAAGCCTCAACAATGTGGTGGCTGTTTTTACCGGCGATTTGATGTAAATGGATCGAAGCCCCCAACTCTCTCGCAAAAGCCACAAAAAACTCTTCAACAAGTTCTGTAGCAAAAGAGCCGATCTGTTGCATTGGAATCGCCAAATCAACAACAGCCATCCCTCTGCCACTGATATCAATAGCGCAAACGACTAACGCTTCATCCATTGGCAAATGAAAGGAGCCATACCGGACGATCCCTCTGCGTTCGGCTAATGCGTCAGAAAAACCTCTAGCAATCACGATTGCCGCATCTTCAACAGTATGATGGGCATCGACATGGATATCACCATCCACGGTCAAATCTAAATCAAAACGGCCATGACGTGCGAACAATTCCAACATATGATCGAAGAAACCTACATTCGTTTCAATCCTTTGTTTTCCGCTTCCATCGATCTGCAAGTACATATCGATTTTTGTTTCAGTTGTATTTCTAGTGATCCGCGCTTCTCTCATTGGGTAACCTCCTTCAAAATCATTTGAACCGATTGGATAAAAATATCCATTTGTGTTTTTGTACCGATTGTCACCCGCAAATAATTCTCGATAAGCGGCTGATCAAACCATCTGACATATATTTGATCGTTCCTCAATTGATCTTGTAAGACTTTGGCACTGATGTGCGGATGCGTGATAAAAACAAAATTGGCAGCACTGTCTGTTACATGAAAACCAAGTTCCACCAACTCATTTTTGGTCGACTCCCGTACTTGAATAACTTTGTGAACTTGCGCAGCAAAATATGTGTCATCCGCAAGAGAAGCTGCACCTGCTGCTAACGTTAGTGCATTGACATTATACGGATTGACCGCAAATTTCAAGCGATTCAAATCTGCAATCAATGCTTGATTGCCAACCGCATATCCCAAACGGGCGCCTGCCAACTGACGAGATTTTGAAAAGGTGCCAATCACCAATAAATTATCGTAGTGCTTTGTATAAGGCACCATCGATTCCCCACCGAAATCAACATACGCCTCATCAATGATTACCAAACGATCTGGGTTTTCTTTCACCAATTTTTCTAAAGAAGCGGCCGGTACATTCAATCCTGTCGGTGCATTCGGGTTCGCGATCACGATTGTTTGGCTTAATGATTGATAAGGATTCAAATCAATGGTGAGATCCTCTTTCAATGGCAGGACGACCGCCTCAATTTGATACATGTCAGCAAAAACTTGATAAAAGCCATAAGTGATATCGGGATAAGCGACGCCATTTGCCATAAAAGCTTGAAAAGCCAAAGACAGGACTTCATCGCTGCCGTTTCCAACAAATACTTCTTCTATTGCAACACCTAAATATTGTGCCAATGGCATACGGACTTGCAGACAGGAAGCATCTGAATATTTTGCTAATTGTTGTACCGCTAACTGAACCGCTTTTTCAACACCTGGTGCTGGCGGATATGGATTTTCATTCGTATTCAGTTTGATGACCGCTGTTTGTTTCGGCTGTTCTCCTGGAACATACGGCACAAGATGCCGATATTTTGGATCTAAAAAACTCATAGCTCCACATCCTCCCCTCTGATCGCCATCGAAAATGCGTGACCGCTTAATCCTTCGGCTTCTGCGAATTCGATGACTGATGCTCGGATGTCTTTGGCAGCTGCCGCACTGTAATAGAGATAACTGCAGCGTTTCACGAAATCTTGTACCGATAATCCAGAAGAAAATCGCGCTGTTCCTTCTGTTGGCAAGGTGTGATTGGGACCAGCAAGATAATCACCCAAGACTTCTGGGGTATGATGACCCAAAAAGGTGCTGCCCGCATGACGAACTGACCCAAGCAAAGCAAAGGGGTCGGCAACAGCCAATTCTAAATGTTCAGGAGCAATCTGGTTGGCGATGGAGATTGCTTCTTCCAAATCATTGACTAGAATCAATTTGCCATGGTCTAGCAATGATTGAGCAGCGATTTTTTGTCGCGGTAAATCTACTACTTGCTTTTCGAGGGCGAAGGCGACTTGATCGATCATATCCGAATCGGGCGTGACCAAAATAGCCTGGGCCTGTACATCATGTTCTGCTTGTGCCAATAGATCAGCAGCGATCCAGTTTGGATTGGCTGTACTGTCTGCGACGATCAACACATCACTTGGCCCGGCGATCGTATCGATTCCCACAAGACCATTCACTAATTTTTTGGCAGTCGCAACATAGATATTTCCTGGTCCAACGATTTTATCCACTGGCTGAATGGTTTCAGTACCATACGCCAGCGCCGCAATGGCTTGCGCACCACCTATGGGATAGATTTCGGTGACGCCTGTCAGATGTGCTGCGGCCAGGACAGCAGGCGTGATCTCCCCATGCTCATTCGCCGGTGTCACCATGACGATTTCTTTCACACCAGCAATCAAAGCTGGTATGACCGTCATCAAGACTGTACTTGGATAGGCAGCTGTTCCACCAGGCACATAGACGCCAACTCTGCTTAATGGAACGATCTGTTGTCCCATGACCTGCCCAGGCTGCGACTGCATGAATCCTTGTTGGGTTTGTCGCTGATGAAAAGTACTGATATTGGCTTTGGCTTGTGTCAAGACAGCAACCAACTCAGGAGAGATAGCATCGATTGCCGCAGCGATTTTGGCAGGTGGATAAGCCAAATCTTCAAGCATATGACCATCAAAAAGTTTCGTGAAGTGGCGCAACGCTTGGTCGCCCTCTTTTTGGACCGCTTCTAAAATCTGATTCGTTTCGGTGACCACATTTAGCGTTTGGCTATTCTGACGCTTTAAAATTTCTGCTAAAGAATGTTTTTTGCTATCAAAACGTTTGATCATAAGTTATTCCCTACCTTTTGAATAAACTCTTGGATTGCTGCTTCTTTGAAACGCCAAGAAACTGGATTGACGATCAAACGAGCAGAAGATTCTAAAAATTCTTGCAATACCACCAAATGATTTTCTTTCAATGTCGTACCAGTTTCTACGATATCAACGATTACATCGGATAAATCTAATAATGGAGCCAGTTCGATCGAACCATGAAGTTCAATCAATTCGATCGATTGCCGAATGTCATTATAATAATGGCGCGTGATTTGCGGATATTTGGTCGCGACCCGCAAAGGTCTTGTCGAATCTGGTTGAAAATCTGCTTTACCAGCTACCACCATCTTGCATGAACCAATCTTTAAATCCAATACTTCGAGGACATCGGTCTCACCTTCTAGTAAAACATCTAACCCAACAACTCCAATATCAGCGGCACCTCGATCAACGTATTGATCGACATCACTAGGCTTTACCAGAAAGAAGCGAATATTATGGACATCATCTTGAAAGATCAGCTTGCGACTGTCATCAAATAAACCGGCACTGACTAAATTGGCTTCGATCAGCATTTGATAAATAGCAGTACCCATTCTTCCTTTAGGCAAAGCAATATCCAAATACGCTTTCGTCGATAATTTCGATTGTTGGTTTTGCCGGTCGATGCCATTCAAATACATCCCAAACCCAATAGCGCCTTGTTGTGCGCCATGGGCTTTGAGCAAGTGATCATAGCGTCCGCCAAATAAGACGGCATGGGGTATACCTTCTAGAAACCCTTGGAACAATAAACCACTATAATAATCGGTATCATTAACGAAAGAAAAATCTAAACGTAAATCGATCGCAGCCGTGGCAGGACAATTGGCTTGCAATTGATCATGCAGTGCAATCAGTTCAACCATTGCTTGGGACGCTTTCGGGAAATCCCCCACCAGTGACACCACTTCTGCTGCAACTTCTTCAAAAGGACCAGAAATAGCTGTCAAACGTGTCAAGGCAGTTGTTACGCTGTCACTCAGCCCAGCTTCTCCACAAACGGCTCGCATCGTATGAGGGCTTTTTGTTTGCAAGGCCATGATTGCCTTTTTTTGCAAGCCGCAGGGAGCAAATCGATCCACAACGTCTTCCACCAAGCCAATATGCGAAATATCCAACGCCCCTTCGCCAGCAACAGCCAAACTTTCCATCGCCAGTCGAATAACTTCTGCTTCACTTTCAGGGTCGATCTGACCAATCATCTCAAGACCAATTTGATTGATGCGTTTATACTCACCGTCTTTACGGTCATGACGATACACATCTTCATTGTAGTAAACTCTGCGGGCTTCACCGATCGGAGTATTTTTGACGATCGACAATGTCACATCCGGATTTAAAGCCATCAAACGACCATTATTGCCAGTAAATGTGATTGGATCAGCGTTTGTTAAAAAGGCTTTATTTTGCAAATATAAATCATATTCTTCGAAACTGCTCAATCGAAACAGATGAAAGTGCCGATGCTCGTATAATTCTCTTAACTGAAGTGCAATCCGTTCTTCTGGTCGTAAAATGTTTAATAAATCTTCCATCAAATGCTCCTCTCGATGCGCAGAAAAAACCTCTTTCGCAAAATTGTATTAAAAACATCTTAAATTTCTTTAATAGAATAGTCAATATCAAATTGAAAATATCTCATTTTGCATAATAATCGACGACTAACGATTGATACAAAAAAACCTCTAATGTGCGCAACGTCACATCAAAGGTTTAATTAAAGGCTCACTAACAGAATGTCAGCAAAAGATTATTTCGTGATCAAGGCATCTAAACTTGCAACGGCCAAACTCATTTTTGCAATTTTATTCAGCAAAGCAAAACGATTGCGTCTGATATTCTCGTCTTCCACCATGACCATGGTTTGATTAAAATAGGTCTCGATCAAAGGTCGCAAGGCAACCAAATGTTGATAATTTTGTTCCAGTGTTTGTTGGGCGAACTGGTCTTCTACTGCAGTCACTGCCTCATACAAGTCTTTTTCGGCATCATTTTCAAATAACGACGGATCGATTTCTTCCTCAGATAATTCGGCTTTCTTAGCCAAATTGATGACCCGCGTCAATGCTTCCATGGATGGTTTAAAGTCAGCATCATCTAAATGTCCACGCAATAATTGTGCAGCTTCAAACAACATGCTGATATCGCCTTGATGGGAACCAAGAACAGCCTCGATTACATCATGACGCGTATTTTTGCTTAGCAAGAATTGACGCAGACGGCCTTTTAAAAATTCCGTTACTTGTTCCTGACCAGATGCCAGTTCGATGCCATAGATGGCAAGGTCTGCATTCACTAGTCCGCGAATTTGTTCTTGAATTTCCGCAAATGGGAAGTACCAACGTTTTTCTGCCAAGATTCGGATAATGCCATAGCTTTGACGGCGTAATGCGTATGGATCATTTGAACCGCTTGGCACCATATCCACCGCAAAGAAGGATAATAAGCTATCTAACTTATCCGCAATAGCCAACACAGCACCAATATTCGATTCTGGCAAAGCACCTTCCGCAGAGATTGGCATATAGTGTTCACGAATCGCTTGAGCAACTGCAGGTGTTTCTCCTTGTAATAAGGCATATTTTTCACCCATGATCCCTTGTAACTCAGGGAATTCTCCAACCATATTGGTAACCAAATCAAATTTATAGATTTGTGCTGCTCGTTGCAAGTCAATCATTTCTTCTGCAGACAAGCCGACTGTTTCACCAATGATTTTGGCCGCAACAGCTGTTCGCTGCATTTTTTCAAATAAGCTGCCAATTTTTTCATGGAACGTTACATGTTTCAATTTCTCAACACATTGTTCGATCGTCAGCTTTTTGTCTTCATTATAAAAGAATTCCGCATCTTCTAAGCGTGCAGTCAAGACTTTTTGATTGCCTTTGATGACATTATCGATTTTGACTGAATCGCCATTCCGAACAGAAATGAAGTGCGGCAACAATTGACCTTCGACTGTTCGCACATCAAAATAACGTTGATGTTCTTTCATAGAAGTAACCAAGATTTCTTCCGGAATCGCTAAATATTTTTCTTCGAAATCACCGACAAAAGCGGTTGGGTATTCGACAAGGTTATTGACTTCTTCCAACAAATCTTCATCTAAATCAATACGCCAGTCATTGGTTTGGGCGATCGTTTCAATTTGATCAACGATCATTTGTTGACGTTTTTTAGGATCAGCGATCACAAATTGCTGGGTCAGTTTTGTCAAATAGTCATCAGCATGATCAAAGCTGACGTCCTCACCTAAGAAACGATGACCTCGTGATTGTCGTCCGCTTTTCACATCCAAAATTTCAAAAGGAATCACTTCACTGTCATACAAAGCCACGACCCAATGGATAGGTCGAATGTATTCAAAATCATGATCGGCCCAATGCATCGTTACTGGGAAAGTCAAACTCGTGATCACTTCTTTTAATCCCGCCAAAACATCGATAGTGGCTTGGCCTTTGGTTTTTTTGGTAACATAGACATATTCAACGCCTTTTAATTCTTTAAACGTGATATCCTCTGTTGTTACTCCTTGCCCCCGTACAAAACCTTGCGCAGCTTTTGACCAGTTGCCATCTTCATCTAAAGCGATTTTTTTCGCAGGTCCTTTGACTTCTTCTTCGGTATCCGCTTGTTTTTCAGGAATATCGGTCACATAGACCGCTAAACGCCGTGGTGTCGAATAGGCAGCGATCGAAGCATATGGCAAAGCATGTTTTTCTAAGAAAGCGGCCGTTTTTTCCGCTAATTGTTTCATACTTGGTGTGACGATATGGGCTGGTATTTCTTCTAATCCAATTTCTAACAAAAGATTCGCCATCTTATTTTTCCTCCTCGATCAATGTTTGGGCAATTGCAGGATCCAATAAAGGGTAGCCAAGATTTTTTCTTTCAGCAACAAATAATTTTGCGACCTGTCTCGCCATATTTCGAATACGTGCCAGATAGCCCGCACGTTCAGTGACTGAAACAGCACCTCTAGCGTCTAATAGATTGAACGTATGACTGCATTTCAAAATATAATCATAGGCTGGATGAACCAAGCGTTCATTGATACAGCGTGTCGCTTCTTTTTCAAAACGATCAAAGTTCCCTAACAATAGATCTTGATCACTAACTTCAAAAGAATACTTTGAATGCTCAAACTCAGGCTGACGGAAAATTTCGCCATATTTGACACCGGCAGACCATTCCAACTCATAAACACTTTCCACTTCTTGGATATAAGATGCCAAACGTTCTAATCCATAAGTGATTTCCGATGTGACTGGTTTGCATGCTAAACCGCCGACTTGTTGGAAATACGTAAACTGCGTGATTTCCATCCCGTCTAACCAAACTTCCCAGCCTAATCCAGCACAACCCATTGATGGGTTTTCCCAGTTGTCTTCAACAAAGCGGATATCATGCTCTAAAGGATCGATACCTAACAAACGCAAACTTTCAAGATAAAGCTCTTGAATATTATCTGGGGAAGGTTTCATCACTACTTGAAATTGGTGATGTTGATACAAACGGTTTGGATTTTCACCATAGCGACCATCTGCTGGACGACGAGAAGGCTCCACATAAGCTGCATTCCATGGCTCAGGTCCAATTGCCCTTAAGAAAGTATAAGGACTCATCGTTCCGGCACCTTTTTCTGTATCATAAGCTTGCATCAACATACAGCCATTGTCTGACCAAAATTTTTGTAAAGTCAAAATCATTTCTTGTACCGTTAATTTACTCATTGTTATCTTCCTCTCTTTTAAAGGGCGTTGACGACTGGATAAAACTCAACGACTGAGCCCGGGATCAATTTCACTTCGACAGTGCTGTTTTCTGATAAGTAATCAGCTAGATCATAAATCATTTGTGCTGGATCAGTTGTAAATTGGTGCGACACTTGGTCAGCCTCTTTGATGCATACTTGCAATGGAATACTTGCCAATATTTTCAATTGTTTTTGTTGAAACTCGCTTGCAGGAATCGTCATATCGAATAACATACTGTACCTCCTTCAATTTGATTGTTGAACCATTTAAATCAGGACATCATAACATAAAAAAAGTCCCTATACCTATACAGAATGTATAGATATAGGGACGATCATTCGCGGTTCCACCCTACTTCCGTTGACACGGCAGCTTCATTTGATTGTGCTCACGGACGCCTGCGAAAATAAGGTTCCTGCTTGGCTTTCACTATTCCAAGTTCGCTGAATGGAAGGGACTTTTTTCTTTTTTCCGATCATTGCACTGATTCAATTACCCTTATGATAGTAGTTGATAGGGGTATTTGTCAATGAAAAATATCGTCTTTTATCGTTTTGGCCCCAAATCAGCTTGCGCATGAAAACTAATGTCTTCACCCACAATGCCATCACTTTCAAATACAACAATGTCATTTGTGCCCATTTGGAGAAATGGTGCAGGAATATATAACCGTCTTTGTGGTCCTTCTTGCCAAAAACGACCAATATTGTGACCATTGACAGTCACAAACCCTTTCCCCCATGAAGGTAATTCGATAAAGGTATCCGCTGGCTCATCAACCATCAACTCAAAACGGGAGAAACTAGGCTGGCCTGCTTGCCATTCGCCTGAAAAATCAATTGCAGCTAGATTGTCCATTGGCAATGGATAGATCATCCACTCGCTTTGGAAAGCACCATTCACGATCACACCATCTTTGATTCCTTTGTACTGATGATTCATATGGACTGAATAATTGACCCGTCCCATATTTTCGACCAAGATACCAAGTTCATTTTCAGCTGCTGTCAATTCGATTTGATTGCTTTTCCCAAGGTCGTGATCATAATCGATCCGTACCAATTGATCATTGATAAACGTATGGGCACGATCCATACAGTTGATCAGACGATAATCTTCGATCCTTCTTGCCGAGCCAATAGCTGAGCGGTAATAAATATAGCCCGTTGCTTGATTCACTTGCTCCATCGATAGTGGATAATTACTTACGATCGGTTGACTGATCGTATCGATCGTCGCAAATAATGAAACTCGATCTTGCAGTGCTACAGTGCCATACCCTTTTTTCTTGATCGTTGTACTTAGTGGAAAATCAGGAAGTTCTACCGATCGACCAATCACCTCCCGAAATGCTTCGTATTTTTCAGTGGGTTCACCCCATTCAGTCAATAAGGCATCATAGTCATAGCTGGTCACATCTGGTGCCAATTGTTGGTAATAATTGGCACCGTTCATAAATCCAAAATTGGTACCGCCGTGAAACATATAGATATTGACTGATCCTTTTGCCAAACAGTCGGTCAATTCTTTGACCGCATCTGCTGTTGAAGTCGTATGGTGATGCGCATCTCCCCAGGCATCAAACCAACCGATCCAAAACTCCATCACCATCAATGGCTTCTTCTCACCATGGAATGTTTTTAATCGTTCAAAATGTTCGTTGATCTTTGATCCGCAATTGATCGTTGCCAAAGCGATATCTTGAATACTGCCATTTTCTAACATATCATGCCATGGTCCATCTGATGTGACAAAAGGTGTTTGCGCACCTGCAGCACGCATCGCAGTGGCCATTTTTCTTAAATAACTCTTATCATTGGCGTAGCCACCATACTCATTCTCGACTTGCATCATTAAGATTGGCCCGCCCTGCGTATACTGCAGATCATTCACTTGTGGGAATAAATGGTGGAAATATCGTTCGATTTTTTCCATAAATAGTGGATAGTCAAAGCGTAATTTCATATTCGGATCTTGAAGGAGCCAATAAGGCAGTCCGCCAAACTCCCATTCCGCACAAATATATGGTGCTGGACGCAAGATCACATATAAGCCGACTTCTTGGGCCGTTTGAATAAAACGGCGTAAATCCAAACCGCCTTCAAAACAATATTCCCCTTCTTGCGGCTCATGCATATTCCATGGCACGTAAGTTTCTACTGTATTGCAGCCCATCAATCGCAATTTTTCTAAACGATCTCGCCAATAATCAGGTACCACACGAAAATAATGGATCGATCCAGAAATGAACTTGAAAGGCGCTTCATCCAGATAAAAGTCATCGCTTATTGAAAAAGTTGTCATGTGTGTCGCTCCTCTTTGATGATATACGTGGTATATTGCGGTACTTGTTCTTCTTTAAGGGTAGCGCCCGATAATATATCGATCTTACCAACAAAATAAGCGGGTAAAGGTTGCGTTTCAGGATCAAAATTGATCACAAAATAGTAATCGTGGCTTTCACTTTGACGGCGTGTCACTTCTAATGCGGTTTTCTCCGCGATAATTGGTTGGATTTCAGCGGCTTCCTTCACCTCTGTCATCAAATGATCAAAAGAAGCGGCATCTAATTGTGTACCAAAATAGAAGACCGTCCCCGCACCATACAGATGCTTTGTTACCGCAGGCATGCCGGCATAAAAATTACTTGTATACACAGCCAAGGCCTCTGCTCCTTCAAGATGAATCAAATCACTGACCAAGGAACTGCTTCCTGAAATATGTTCCTTTATTTTCACTTGATTGGATTGCTCCGGTGCCAGTGCATCGATTTCTTCCACCCAGATACCAGCTAGTTTTCGTAAAGGTCCAGGATAACCGCCTAAGTGGACATTATCGGATTGATCAACGATTCCACTCATATAAGTCGTGACCAATGTACCGCCATTTTCGACAAATGCTGTCAATTTTTCTTTGACGCCTTCTTTGACCATGTACAAAACAGGTGCAACCACCAAATCATAATCTGTCAAATCATCTGTCACTGATAACATATCGACTGGGATGTTATGCTCGTAAAAATAGCGATAGTATTGATGGACTTGATCGACATAGGTCAAATCGATCGTTGGACCACTCGTATATTCTAAGGCCCAATAATTATCCCAATCAAAGATAATGGCCGTTCGTCCATTATGTTCAGTACCCATTATTTCCGACAATTGGGTCAATTCTTTTCCTAAATCAGCCGTTTCTCGAAAGACCCGGGTCTTTTCATGCCCGACATGTTCAATCACAGCACCATGGAATTTTTCACAAGCACCGATAGAACGTCGTAATTGGAAAAACTGTATCGTATCTGCACCGTGAGCAATCGTTTGATAACTTTGCGCCCGCATCTGGCCAGGTTTCTTCAATGAATTATACGGTTGCCAATTTTGTTGCGACGGGGTTTGCTCCATCAGCATAAACGGCTGCTGCTTCAACCCACGCATCAAATCATGGGTCATTGACACCAAGCTCCATGGTGTATTATAAGCTGGATAATTATCCCAAGAGACGATATCCATCTCTTTGGCCCATTTGAAGTAATCCAACCCTTTAAAAGTTCCCATTAAATTGGTTGTCACAGGTGTGTCGGGATCAAATTGCCGAATCGCATCTCTTTCCATTTTAAAGTTTTCTAATAAACTATCTGAGCTGAACCGTCGATAATCAATGGAAATCCCCGCAAAAGCTGTTTTGTCGTTGCCGATCCCTTCAGATAATGCATTCGGCAACACGATTTCATCCCACTCGTAAACTGTATGGCCCCAAAAAGACATATTCCATGCTTTATTTAGCGCGTCGATCGTTTGATATTTATCTTTTAGCCAGACCCGAAACGCTTTTTCACAGTTTTCACAATAACAATCCCCTTGGTATTCATTGTTGATATGCCAGCATGTCACATAAGGATTGTGGCCATATCGTTCAGCTAGTTTCCCGGCAATGGCCGCAGCATATTTTTGATAGACCAAACTGTTGGGACAAGCATTATGCCTTTGACCAAATTTGTGCTGGCGTCCTTGATAATCCGTCCGTCCTACTTCTGGATATTTTTTGAACATCCAGGCCGGCAACGCGCCGGTTGCAGTTGCCAAAACAATGTCCATTTTTTCTTGACTAAGCATCTCGATGATTTGATCTAGTTCATCAAAATCATATTGGTTTTCTGAGGGCTGGATCTGTGCCCAAGAGAAAACATTGATCGTTGCACTGTTGATACTGGCTTGCTTGAACATCCGCATGTCTTCTTGCCAAATATCCTGCGGCCACTGATTGGGATTATAGTCTCCCCCAAATAAAATTCGATTGAATACGGGCTTCATTTTTTTGTTCCTCCTTCATAATGATTTCTTATCCCATTGTAAGGCTTTACATTTTTGTGTACTATAATACTTGTAACAGCATTTTATCACTTTTCGAAACAAGGAGGCGCTTATGCCGATATACTTTTATCCCTCTGGGAACCATTTGCCAATCAGTATCGAAAGTATTGGCAACCATTGGAATCAAGATTCCGTCCAGAGACCACAAGGTTATCCCTATTACCATTGGCTGCAAAGTAATCACGGCCAAGGAAAAATTCAGATCCAAGATCAGTCTTTTATTTTGTCAGAAGGAGCAGGAATCTTGATTTCCCCTTTTACACCTCACAGTTATACACCAATGTATCAGAAATGGGAGACCTCTTTCGTGACCTTTTATGGTTCTTTGGCTAGTGATTTGCTGCAGTCTTACGGCCAAAATGGTTATTTGCTGATTGAGAATAAACAGCATCTATTTCACAATGATTGGATCGATACCTTGATTTCGGCCGATCAACAAAATGGGATAGATCCTTTGCGCTCTTCTAGTATCTGTTACCTTTTCTTATTGACACTTTTACAAGAAAAACAGGGGATCCTGACAGAGCAGCATCCCCTTTACCAACAAATATTGGCACCAGTTATAAAAGAAATCGAAACAAACTACGATCAAAATCTCACAGTGAAACAGTTGGCGGGGCTGGTCTATGTGTCGCCGCAATATCTCTCTCGTTTATTCAATCGGTTTCTAGGACAATCCACATCACAATACTTACTGAATTACCGCATCGATCGTGCCAAAGAATATCTTGTTTCTCAAAAACAAGTACCGATCCAACAAGTGGCGTTTGCTGCCGGCTTTCAAGATGCTAGTCACTTTACAGCGTTGTTCAAAAAAAGAGTCGGCATCACACCAATGAAGTTTCGCCAACTCTATCACTGATCTTTTGGCTTTAACACATCTTGCCATGCGCCCATCTGATCGATAAATTTTTTGCTTTTTAAATGAATACCGACGTATTCGTCATATAAAGCATCCAAAAATGTGCGAATTGCTTGCTTGGTTGACGCTTTTAATTGGATGGAGGCAATTTGCTCATACGAAATCTGGGCAAATAATCGCGCAAAATGGATCGCTTTCGGATCTGCATGGTAACGGTGGTCATCCATTGGCCAATGTTGTTGGCAAAGAATACCATTATATTTTGAAGAATAATCGAACCGACCATCAGTTTTGCCGCAGACAGCACAATGGTGCCAATTAGGGGATACACCGAAGCGCTGAAGCAACTGGATCTCAAAAATATTGGTAATGATCTCTGGGTCATTACCTTGATCCAACAACATCAATGCCTCATGCAGAAACTGATACAAATGCGGATCATAGACCCGATCTTCGATCGCGACATCGGTTAAACTCAACAAATAAGACGCGTAACCGGCGATAAAAATATCTTCTTGAATCGTTCGGAAAGGATGAATATCCTTGGCATTGTTCAAAAAAGAAAGCCCTTCATCACGAATCGTACCAATATACACTGCTTCCGTGTAGGAAATCAAGGCCGGCGCGAGAGGATTATTTTTACGATGAGCCCCCTTGACATAAAACATTTGTTTCCCCGCAGATTCGGTGAAAATTTTGACCAATTTGTCTTTTTCCTTATGGTCACGAGAAAACAAGAGGATCCCTTTGGTTTCAGCTAAGTTCATTTCAATCCCTCCTAAAAAAACTGACACAGCCGATCACTGCGTCAGTTTCATCGATCACAAATCAAACGCTGCTTGTGACAATTCAATATTCATCTTGACGATACCCATAATCAGTCAAGAAGGTTTGTTTATCACGCCAGTCTTTTTGGACTTTGACCCATAGTTCTAAATAGACTTTGTCATCAAGTAAATGCTCAATGTCTAAGCGGGCTTTCGTGCCGATTTGTTTCAGCATTTTGCCGCCTTTACCAATGATGATCCCTTTTTGGCTATCTCGTTCTACCACGATCGTAGCCTGGATATGCACCTTGTCATTGTGGTCGCGTTTCATAGAATCAACGACTACTGCTACAGAATGAGGGACTTCATCTCTTGTCAATAACAATACTTTTTCTCGAACCAATTCGGAAACGATAAAATATTCCGGATGATCTGTGATTTGATCATCTGGGAAGTATTGTGGTCCTTCTGGCATGATATCCGTCAGCAATGTCATCAGTTTCTCAAAATTATTGCCCTCTGTCGCAGAAATCGGCACAACTTCGGCAAAATCCATTTGTGCTGTATAGTCTTCAATGATCGCCAACAATTGATCAGGATGCACTTTATCGATTTTATTGATGACAAGAAATACCGGTGTGTTGTTTTGACGCAATCGCTCAATAATAAAATCGTCGCCTTTGCCGCGTTTTTGATCCGCACTGATCATAAATAATGTGACATCGACTTCCCTTAGGGCACTATACGCCGTTTCGACCATAAAATCACCAAGACGATGTTTGGGTTTATGTATACCCGGTGTATCAATAAAAATCAATTGGGCATCCTCTGTTGTGTAGACGCCTTGGATTTTGTTTCTAGTTGTTTGTGCTTTGTCACTCATGATCGCGATTTTTTGTCCTACAACGCGATTCAATAAAGTTGATTTGCCGACATTCGGACGGCCAACGATTGCAATAAAGCCTGATTTATGAGTTGTCATTTATGTTCCCCTTTTATGTGTTTTGTAGCCAACTTGTGACCAATGTAAAGATTTTTGGTATGAAGAGGATCGCTGCCACCACCAATGAGAAGATCGCGGTCATGAGTACAGCGCCCGCTGCCATATCCTTGATTTTTTTGCCAATTGGATGAAAGTGACAATCAGTGACCATATCAACAACATTTTCGAAGACTGTATTGATGATCTCCACGATCCAAACCAAAAAGACTGCCAATAAAAGCCAGAGCCACTCCATCTGATTTAAACGAAAAATAAACCCAGCGACAATCGCAATCACACCTAACAGGACATGCTTGCGCATATTGCGTTCTTCTTGGAAAACTGTTTTTACTCCTGTTGCGGCAAATTCAAATGAAGCGATGAATTGTTTATTCTTCTCGATATTCTTATCTTTTGAGTCCATAGGCATCCAATATTTCCTTTTGCAGACCGAACATTTCCTTTTCATCTTCTGGTGTCATATGGTCATAGCCATTGATATGCAAGAACCCATGTAAAGCCAAAAAACCCAACTCACGATCATAACTATGCCCATATTCTTCTGCTTGTTCTTGTGCCCGTTCGATCGAGATCATGATATCGCCTAAATCCCGAGGCATAGCGGCCATTTCTTCATCAAAAATAATCGGCATTTCGTCCGCTTCTTCTTCAAAAGCAAAACTGATCACATCTGTCGGCATATCTTTGTCACGATATTCGCGATTGATCACTTGAATGGCTGCATTGTCCATAAAAGTAACCGACATCTCTGTATCTTCAGGCAACTTCAGATAGCCTGCTGCAAATTGCAACAATGCATCGATTTCATGTGTTTTATTCTCTCCCACAGAGTTGGTTTCATCTAAAAAGGTAATCTCCATTAGCGCTCTCTTCTTTCTTGTTCTTCTTTCATCTTTTCAGCTTCAGACTTCATTTTAGGATATTTGATTCGAGAATGGAACGTACTGCATAAACCATTGACCAATGATTTTTCGATCATCCGGATTTCGTGCAGTGTCAATCCAGTTTCGTCTAACTGACCATCTAGAATACGGTCATTGATCAAATTGGCAACAAATTCTTGGATTTTCTGATTTGTTGGATTGTCCATCGCACGAACAGCTGCTTCACAACTATCGGCAATACTGACTACTCCTGCTTCTCTTGTTTGCGGTTTTGGTCCTGGATAGCGAAAATCTTCTTCTGTCACATCAGGGTTACGTTCCTTGGCTTTGACGTAGAAATAACGCATCAACGTCGTGCCATGATGCTGCCGGCAAATATCCACCACCATCCGTGGCATATTGGCTTCTTCTAAAATGACCGCACCATCGATCACATGACCGAAAATAATTTGTTTACTGTCTTCTGGTAATAAAAAATTATGTGGATTTTCAGCACCTGCAGGCAAGTTTTCAACAAAAAAATTCGCATGTTTGACTTTACCAATATCATGATAATAGCAAGCCACTCGGGTCAAAAGACTTTGACCGCCAATTTCAGCTACAGCATTGGCACTTAGATTGGCGACCATCATACTATGGTGATAAGTACCAGGTGCTTCCTCGAGCAGTTGCTTCAGTAAAGGATGATTTGGATTACTTAGTTCGTTCAAAACGATCATGCTTTCATCGGAGACAAGCAACTCGATATACGGATGCAAGCCCATGGTCAGCAAGTAACTTAATAAAGAACCAGCTAGCGCACAGACGATCGTTGTCCAAGTATTGCCTCGGCCAAAATCCATTCCTTGGAAAATCACCAGCATCGTACTCAATAAGAGGGGAAACAATATCACCCAAACGATTGCCGATTTTCCTTGGCTAGCGATCCGAGCCCGTTTGACCATCGTGCCCATTAATCCACTAAAGAGATAGGTCACCAAAACAGTGGTCAGTAAGTTGGTGCCGCTGGAATCAAAGTAAATGAATAAAGCTGCAATGACTTGAAAGGCAGCTGACAGAATGCCCAAACGTCGGCTAGAAAAAATACTTAAGATCAATGGTGTGAATGCAGCAGGGAAAAACAACGGAATAAAGGTCACCAATTCTGATTGAAATAGTTGGAAAAATTTCATCAGCAACATACTAAAGACCATAGAGATCACATAGAATGTGACGGCATTCAATCGCTTGTCATTGTCGGCAGTCTGACGTGTATAATAAAAGACCATCAACATTTGCAAAACCATTGCTAACAGCAAGGCAATCAGTGGAAAGACCGAAAAAGTTTGGTTGGTCATCCCTAACAATTGCAGTTTTTCTAATGAATTGGCATCAATCTGCGACCCTTCTCGGACAATGATCTCCCCTTGATAGATCATCACAGGCTGTACAGCATCCATGGCTGTTTGTCGCGCTTCTTCCGTCCGCTTTTCGTTCGGGAAGTCATTGACAACGATTCCTTGGTTGACAATAAAACGCAAGACACTTCCCATATCTGAAGTCACATCTAGAAATTGAACTTTGTCCACTGCTTCAGAGCGAAAAGAACTTAACTCGGATTGGCGGATTTGTTTAGCCATTTGTTCATCGACCAATTGTAAAGCGTACGTCCGGACTGTATTGAGTTCATCATCATTCAAAGAAAACAACGTCGTCAAAAAATTATTCGTCAATGCTTGATAAAAATCCAGTTCATCGCCACTTAATTTCTCAAATTCTTTTTTTAGGGCAGCAATATACTCATCCGTATCTGGCTTTGGCACATTTTCATTATCATCAGCCGCAGCAACTTTTTTGTCATAATCAGCTTTGATCTGACTATTCACATTTGCCACTAGCTCAAAAAGATAATCGACTCGATCGTGCTGTATTTGTGCTAACCCATCTTGATAGGTGTACTCAGGCGAAACTGCTTCCGCTGCTAATGTACGCTTTTGCTCGGTAGCAGTTGTGTTTTCGATGGTTTTATTGGCACGAATATTTTCTTCTGCAACTTGCCCTTCACTATAGTCAACATTATTTTGCTGAACACTGCTGTACATAATGCCCACAGAAAAAACAAAAAAGAATAAAAGCAGCACAGGCAGATAAAATTTACCAAGCCGTTCTCTAAATTTCTTTAATGGTTGAATGATCATGTTATCCCTCCCAACAGACAATTTTTATCGTTTGTCTTTAAGATCTGCTTCATCATATGCTTTGATGATATCTGCAACAACAGGATGCCGAACGACATCTCCGGCATCAAAGTGCGCGAAAGCAATCTTTGGTATGCCTTTTAATGTTTTCTCAGCATGGATCAATCCACTCAACGTTCCTTTGGGTAAATCGATTTGGCTGGTATCGCCATTGACGATCATTTTTGAGTTGAATCCTAGCCGAGTCAAAAACATTTTCATCTGCGCAATCGTGGTGTTTTGCGCTTCATCAAGAATGACAAAAGCATCCTCTAACGTCCGTCCCCGCATATAAGCCAATGGTGCGATCTCAATGACGCCTCTTTCCATTAAACGGTTGGTATGATCCATCCCAAATACTTGATATAAAGCATCATAAACTGGCCGTAAATAAGGATCAACTTTTTCTTTTAAGTCTCCAGGAAGAAAGCCCAGATTTTCACCGGCTTCTACTGCCGGACGGGTCAAGATGATTTTTTGTACTTGGCCTTTCTTCAAAGCAGCGATTGCCATAACTACCGCCAAGAAGGTTTTCCCAGTTCCCGCAGGTCCGATGCCAAAGACAACATCATGGCTATTGACAGCATCGATATATTTTTTTTGACCCGCATTTTTGACACGAATCGGTTTTCCAGTACGGTCTTTCACTAATTCTTCTTCATACATATCTTTAAAATAATCTAGGCTGCCTTTGTTGACCATATTCAAAGCCGTGATCACATCTGGCGTGCTGATGTTGATCCCGCGCTTGATCAGTTCTTGCAACGCATGGATCACTGATTGTGCTTTATGTGCGGCGTTTTCTTCACCTATGATTTGGATCAGTTCGCCCCTTGTATGAATCAACGTACCGGTGGCATCTTCAATCACCTTGATATGTTTATCATGGGCACCGAGCAATAAACGAACATCATCGTTCTCGTTTAATTTGATATCAATTGTTATTGTTTTATCAGTCAAATAGTGTACAGCTCCTTTTTAGACATTCTCACTTATCATACCATATCTTCGATAAAAGAAAAATTACTTCTACTGTATGGAGGCGTTTCCTTATCGCTTTATTCTTTTTTTAAGAATTGCGCAATGATGCCTGAGGCACCAAAAAAGCCGCAAGTATGAAAACATACTTACGGCGTGATCTCACATTTGATCTAATAATTCTTTAACGATCGCATTGACTTGATTGCCATCTGCTTTGCCTTTGACTTGAGGCATAACGGCACCCATGACTTTACCAAATTCTTTGGCAGAAGTCGCGCCAGTTTTTTCGATCGCGCCGGCAACGATTTGACGAATTTCAGCTTCATCTAATTGTGCAGGCAAATATTTTTCAACAATTGTAATTTCAACTTTGACTTTTTCAGCAAGATCTTCACGGTCTGCTTTTTCGAACTCTTTCAAAGAATCACGACGCTGTTTCATTTCCCGCGCCAACACTGTCAATTCTTCTTCATCATTCAATTCTGCACCTTTTTTGATCTGCTCATTTTGAATCGATGCCTTCAACATGCGAATCACCTGCAACGTGTCTTTGTCTTTGGCTTTCATCGCTGTCTTCATGTCATCATTCAGTGTACTTAGTAGTGTCACACTACCAGCTCCAATTCTCAAAACAGTAGAAAATTAGAATTTTTTGCGTTTTCTAGCTGCTTCAGATTTTTTCTTACGCTTTACGCTAGGTTTTTCGTAAAATTCACGTTTACGAGATTCCTGTAAAGTACCCGCTTTTGACACGGAACGTTTGAAGCGACGAAGAGCATCGTCAAGTGATTCGTTTTTGCGAACGACTGTTTTTGACATGTAAATTCCCTCCCTCCGAGCTTAAAAAGTAACCGTAGTTGTTATTGAAATTAAATCCCAAAAAACACGACTGTCCTTTAAAAATTATAGCTAACCCCTGAAAAAGTGTCAAGGCATTCTCACAAAAAAAACGCACTTGATACAAATAATGTTCAGGTTTTCATTGGCAATCTTCACAACGACCTAGAATTTCAAAGCGATGGCTTTCAATTGTACATCCAGGTATTTGTTGTTGAAAAAAATCCATTGGGCAAATATTGAGTTCTTTGGTTTTGCCGCAGACTGTACAAATAAAGTGATGATGGTGATGATCCTCTAATTCTGCACAACAATTATAGCGAAACTTCATCTCACCATTCAGTTCTGTTTCTTCTAAAATACCGATTTCGGAAAAGTCATGCAGGTTTCGATAAATCGTATCATAACTCAGACCAGGATATTCTTCCGACATAAAGTCGTGGATTTCTTTTGCTGGCAAATAGCGGTTACGCTTCGCAAGATACGTGATGATCGCCTCACGCTTTTTCGTGTACTTAAAGCCATTTTCTTTCAATGTTGTCATGGCATGTTCAATCAATGGTTTATTTTTCATAGCAACCTCCTGTTAAATCAAAATCATTCCGATTTTTATTGGTCTTACGTATGGTATAATGAAATCATAAAAAAAGCAAGAAAGGAATGTCACTATGACCGCAAATGACCAAACAGTACAACCAGTATCTGAAAAAGCGACCGAAGATGCAACAGTCGTAACGATGTTTGTATTATCCGACTCCGCTGGAGAGACTGCTTCAAAGTTAGCCCAAGCAACCATGGCACAATATCCGAATGTCGAATTTAATCTATTTCGACGCACCTTTATCCATACCAAAGAGCTTTTGATCAAAGCTTTGTCTGACGCAAAAAAACACGACGCGATCATCTTACACACCCTGATCAATAATGATTTAGTTGAACTAACCAATCATTTTTGTGAAGAAGCTGATCTTTATCATTTTGATGTATTGACACCCCCTGTATCGGAAGTGGAACGACGCACAGGTATTGCTCCTTCTAGGGAACCAGGTGCTTTACATCACTTAAATGAAAATTATTTCAAACGAATCAAAGCGATGGAGTTCGCTGTCAAATACGATGATGGCAAAGACCCCCGCGGTTTTCTGGAAGCTGATGTTGTTTTGCTAGGTGTCTCCCGGACATCGAAAACACCATTGAGTTTATTTTTGGCAAATAAGAATTTGAAGGTCGCAAATCTGCCGTTGGTACCACAAGCCCATATCCCCAAACAATTGTGGGAGATCGATTCTCAGAAAATCGTAGGCTTGACCAATGATCCAAACGTCTTAAACAGCATTCGAAAAGAGCGCATGCGGTCGTATGGATTAAATCCTGATTCTGCTTACTCAGATATCGAAAAAATCAAAGCTGAGTTAGAATTCGCGAACGCCTTATACGAAAAGCTCGGATGCGTGGTCATCAATGTCGCCTCCCTTTCGATCGAAGAAACAGCATCAATGATTCTAAATGCACTGAATTTAGAAGATCACAGCTATTATAGCTCTGAAACAAAAGATTGATAAACAAAAACAACGAAAAAACGATTGATCTCTTCAAAGAAGTACTGGACTTCCTTGCAGAGATCGATCGTTTTTTTTGAATCAACTTAGAATACTTGTACGCCTTCACGTTCAATCTGCAGGCGCTCAATCGACGCCTCAGATTCAAGTGCGCGCAATAAACGTATAATCCGTTCAGAGCGGTCCTCTGGAACGATAGCCAACACGGTTGGGCCAGCACCGCTTAAGAAACAGCCATAACCGCCTTCTTCTTCACAAATTTGACGAATCGTTGACAAATGGGGCACCATTTTTTCCCGATACGTTTCATGGAAACGGTCTTGCTGCATCAATTGTCCAGCCAACGGCAGATTGCCTTTGACCAAAGCCGCGATCATCACATTGGCAATGGCGCTGGCTTCAACTGCTTGCTGAAAAGTGAGTTCTTTCGGCAATACATGTCGGCTTGTTTCTGTGAATAATTCATGGTCTGGAATATAAGCAATAATGTCACACTCAGGAAAATGATGCTTGACTAAATACGTATGCTTGCTTTGGTGGTCATAGGCGGTCACTGCAAAATCACCATAGATCGCTGGCCCAACATTATCTGGATGCCCTTCAACAGCAGTAGCGATCTCCAGCTTTTGTGCAGCACTTAGATTCATATTGCCCAGGCGATTGGCTAGTTCAACGCCTGCCACGATCACAGAAGAACTACTGCCTAATCCTCTTGCTAATGGAATATCAGACGTCATTCTGATTTGATGTGGTTTCATCGACGGCGCCAATTTCAACGCCACTCTTAACAATAAATTGGTCTTGTCTGTCGGTATTTCCGATCCTAGTTCATGAATGATTTCCCAATCTGAACTTTCTTTTAACACTTCAATCACCAAATACTTGGAGAGAGCTATCCCGCAGGAATCAAAACCAGGCCCTAAATTGGCGCTAGTCGCAGGAACGCGGATCTTCATAATTGGGCAACTCCTTCACGTAAATGTTGGCGCATCTCTTCTAAATCACTCATTTTATTGATCGTTACTTCTGTAGCTGAAATGGCTGTATCTGGATCTTTCAAGCCATTACCGGTGAAGACAGCCACAACTGTTTCACCCGCTTTGATTTTTCCAGCACGGACATGTTGGATGACGCCGGCCAATGAAGCAGCTGATCCAGGTTCAATAAAGACACCGTCTTGCGCAGCGACTTTACGGTAAGCATGCAATATTTCTTCATCCGTTACTGCATCGATATGCCCTTTTGACTCATCCCGGGCAGCTTCAGCCAAATGCCAGCTCGCTGGATTGCCGATTCGAATCGCGGTGGCGATGGTTTCTGGTTGCTCAATCACCTCGCCACGCACAATAGCAGCAGCCCCTTCTGCTTCAAAACCATGCATTCGTGGTAATGACGTACCATTTTTTTCATGCCATTCTTTGAAACCTTTCCAATACGCGGAGATATTACCGGCATTGCCCACAGGGATCGCCAACACATCAGGTGCTTGCCCTAATTGCTCGCAGACCTCAAAAGCTGCTGTTTTTTGACCTTCTAAACGATAGGGATTGACCGAATTGACTAAAGCAACAGCTTCTGTTTCGGCAATATCGCGAACAGCCTTCAAAGCTTCATCGAAGTTGCCAGGAATCGAAATGATATCCGCGCCATAGACGATGGCTTGTGCCAATTTACCCATGGCAATTTTACCATCAGGAATCACGACGTAAGCTTTGATTCCTGCTCTTGTGGCATAGGCCGCTGCCGCTGCACTTGTATTTCCAGTCGAAGCACAGACGATGGCTTTGGCCCCTTCCTCAACAGCTTTAGCTACTGCCATGACCATTCCTCGGTCTTTAAAAGAGCCAGTTGGGTTCAACCCTTCATATTTTCCGTACAATGTGATACCAAGCTCTTTAGATAGACTTGGTAAGGGGATCAAAGGCGTATTGCCTTCCGCCAAAGAAAGTTGCGGCGTCTGATCTGTTACAGGTAAATAGTCTTTATACTGATGTAATAGTCCTTGATACATTAGAATTCCTCCATTACTTTCATCATTTGAATGCCGGTGATACCACTGAGACGGTCATCTACTAACTGCTGATTGATAGGCTTGGTGATATAGGCGTTTAAACCATTGATCTTTCGTTGGGGTACAACAGCTTGATCAATGATATCATCGATTGCCATGGGCAGGTCTTGGTTTGATGGCCATGACAGATAATAGCGATCGACTATTTCCGTTGGTGAGGCTAAATTGGTCGATGCTTCAAATTGAAGGAAGGGTGCCACGATTCCCTCCGCTTCATGCTTTGCTAATTCTGTTAGATCGGCGACAACACTCGTTGCCGTTGGTCTTGATCCAGCACCAGGACCATAAACCATTGACTGGCCGATACCTGTACTCTTGATAAAAATACCATTGAACTCGGATTTGATTGAGGCCAATGCATGACTTTGCGGCACCAATACAGGTCCTACTGAAACTGAGACTGAGCCCGTGTCGTTTTTTTGCGCAGCACCAATCAATTTGACATCATAGCCAAAAGCGGCTGCTTGCTGGATATCATCGATCGATAGACCGCGAATACCTTTGATGTCGATATCTTCCAGCGCAATCGTCATACCGAAAGCAAACTTGGTCAAGATCACCATCTTGTAAGCAGCGTCGATGCCATCGACATCGTTGGTAGGATCTGATTCAGCAAATCCTTTTTCTTGGGCTTCCAATAAGGCTGTCTCATAAGAGACTCCCTCAGCCACCATTTTGGTCAGCATATAATTGGTCGTCCCATTGATGATCCCGAAAATATCGGTGATCGTATCTGGCAAATAATGGGTACTTAGTGTCCTTAAGATAGGAATGCCGCCACCGACACTGGCTTCAAAATACAAGGACACCCCTGCTTCTTTTGCTGCAGCCAACAACTCTGGGCCGTGGGTGGCAATCAAGTCTTTATTGGCAGTCACCACATGTTTCTTATGTGCCAATGCTGCCAAGATAAATTCTTTCGCTGGACTGATTTTGCCAATCAATTCAACGATCACATCGATTGCAGGATCTGCAAAAATCTCTTCGACAGTGGTCGTCAATGAAAACCCATATTTATCAGCAATCGCTGATTTATCCTCATATGGCGAAGCCAATGCTTTGGTGATCGCGATTTCTACACCGGTGCGGGCTTTGATCGCAGCTTTTTGTTCCGCAAGAACTTGGCAAACACCACTTCCTACGACGCCCATTCCTAATAATCCGACATTTAATTGCTTACCCATAATGCCCCCTTACTGAAAACGTTATTAAAAACCGTTCATCTGATTTTAATTTTTCTACTAGCATACCAAAAAGAACTGGAAAAAACTAGGACTTTCGAGAAATTCTCGTCCTAGTTTTAGCGGTGATGGATATGTTCGAATGTTTTTTGTAAAATATCGACAACATGTTTGTCATCTAGGCTATATAGAATCGTTTTCCCTTGGCGTTCAGATTTGATGATACGGTTGTCTTTCAACAATTTCAATTGGTGAGAGACAGCGGATTGCTCCATATGTACTTCTGCTGCGATCGATGTAACATTTCTTTCCCCATCTTGCAATGACAATAAAATCTTTAAGCGGGTTGGGTCACTTAACATCTTGAACATTTGTGTCACTTGTTGCATTTCTTCTGGATGTGGTGTTGTCATAAGCAGCCTCACTTTCTTGTAGCATTTTAGCGTGCTGGACCCACGCTTGTCAAACCGAAAGTAAAACACCCAGAAACACTTTTCTGGGTGTTCACCTTTATTCACCGGTGATTTCTTCGATCGCTGCTTGTAAATCAGCAATTTTTTGCTCGGCATCTGCAGCTGATTCGCCTTTGACGCCAATATAAAACTTGATCTTAGGTTCCGTGCCAGAAGGACGAACTGCGATCCAGCTTTCATCTTCTAACGTATATTTCAATACATCAGAAGGCGGTGTAGTCATTTTTTGTAAATGACCGTCTAAACCAACACGCGTCAGTAATTTAAAGTCTTCTGTTTGCACAACCGCTGTACCTGCAAAGACAGAGGGCGCTTTTTCACGGAATGTTTTCATCAAAGCAGCAATTTTCGTTGCCCCTTCCATGCCACTCATCGTAACCGAAATAGTTTTTTCAGCATAGTAGCCATACTCTTCAAAAATATCTTGTAAACCATCGTATAATGTTTTGCCAGATTGTTTATAAAAAGCAGCAACTTCTGCTAATAGAACCAATGCTTGGATTGCATCTTTGTCCCGTACAAAAGGTTTCACTAAATAGCCGTAACTTTCTTCAAAACCAAACATAAAGGTGTGTGAATGATCTTCTTCGTATTGTTGGATTTTTTCGGCAATAAATTTAAACCCAGTTAAGACATTGAACATATCCACATCGTAAGACTGTGCAATGGCTGTTGGTAGTTCACTTGATACGATGGATTTCAATACTGCAGCATTTTCTGGTAATGTGCCGGCATTTTTATGGGCTTCTAAAATATAGCGAATCATCAATGCGCCTAATTGATTCCCAGTCAATACTTGATATTTGCCATTTGGCATTCTGACAGCAGCCCCTAAACGGTCAGCATCAGGATCCGTGGCAATCAATAAATCAGCACCCTCTTTTTCTCCTAAAGCGATGGCGTATTCAAAAGCCGAATGTTCTTCAGGATTTGGTGATTTAACCGTACTAAAATCTGGATCCGGTACCGCTTGAGAAGGTTCGATCACGAATTGTTCAAAACCGGCTTGTTTCAATGCCCGTTCACCAAGCATCCGTCCCGTACCATGCAGCGGTGTATAAACCAATTTCAGATCTTTGCCTGTCGATGCGATCAACGCATGATCAATGGTTACGCTTTTGATTTCTTCTAAGTAAGCCTCATCGATTTCGGCACCAATGATATGGATCAAATCGCTGGTTTTTGCCTCTTCTTCAGAAAGTACTTGAATATCTAATGGATTGTCGATTTCCCGTACAAATGCAGTCAACGCATCAGCATCGGCTGGCGGCATTTGTCCACCATCTTCACCATAAACTTTATAGCCGTTGTATGCTGCAGGATTATGAGAAGCGGTGATCATGATGCCAGTAAAGGTTTTCAAATAACGTACAGCAAATGATAGCTCTGGTGTTGGACGCAAGCTTTCAAAAACATAGGCTGGAATATCGTGCTGCGCCAATGTACGTGCTGCTTCCATCGCGAATTCAGGTGAAAAATGTCGAGAATCATAGGCGATCGCTACACCTCTAGCTTTGGTTGCTGGATCTTGAGTATCCATAAAACGCGCCAATCCTTCTGTCGCTTGACGAATCGTATAAATGTTCATTCGATTGATCCCAGGTCCTAAAATTCCTCGCATGCCTGCTGTACCAAATTCAAGAGGCATATAAAAAGCATCTTCTAACATGCCAGGATCTTCTGCTAACTCAGTTAACTGTCCTTTTAAGGTTTCATCTAAATGCTGACTAGATTTCCATTGCTCATAAGTTTGTTCCCATGACATAAAACAACCGCTCCTTTTTCTTTCTATCACTTTAAAAATAGTATAACACTACTTTAAACATTCGCAAAGAATAACCATGCGCAAAATAAAACAAGCTGTTATTAAAACTTCAAAAGTTTTTAAAATAACAGCTTGTTCATTTATTTTATTTGACGATCTCGATATCTTTTTGGGTTTCGATGAAGTCGAAGACTTGTTGTCCTGCGATACTGCCATCTCCCACAGCTGTTGTGATTTGGCGTAGTCCTTTTTCTCTAACGTCGCCAACTGCATAGACACCTGGAATCGTGGTTTGCATTTGATCATTGGTCAAGATCCAACCAGCATCGTTGGTGATGCCACTGGCTTTGAATGGTTCAGTCAACGGATCTAAACCGACATAGATAAAGACACCGCCAGCAGCTTCTTCAGATACTTCACCAGTTTTGACGTTCTTGATTTGCACACCAGTCACAACCATATCATTTCCTACGATTTCTTCTACTACTGAGTCCCAAATAAATGAAACTTTTTCATTGGCAAAAGCGCGGTCTTGAATGATTTTTTGTGCACGCAGTTCATCACGACGGTGAACGATGGTTACTTCTGATGCAAATTGTGTCAAATATATCGCTTCTTCGACTGCTGAATCACCACCGCCAACAACGATCAAGCGTTTGTTACGGAAAAATGCGCCATCACAAACCGCACAATAAGAAACGCCCCGACCGGCAAACTCTTCTTCGCCTTTGACACCTAATTTTCTATGTACACACCCTGTTGCAATAATGACCGTTTTTCCTTGATAGGTTTTATCTTCTGTAACGACTTCCTTGAATGCACCTTGATCATTGATACTTTGGACGATGCCATACGCATTTTCAACGCCAAATTTGATGGCACCTTCATACATTTTAAAGGCCAATTCTGGTCCCATGATCGATTCAAAACCAGGATAGTTTTCAACTTCAGCAGTATTGTTCATTTGGCCGCCAGGAGCACCTCTTTCAATCATCAAAACCGATAAGTTTGATCGTGACGCATAAAGTGCTGCGGTCATGCCTGCAGGACCCGCACCGATGATAATTACATCATACATAATATTCCCTCCATTTTGGAACTATCCATACTTTACTTTCAAAAGCAAATTCTTTCAACTGATTTGCTTACAAAAAATAATAAGATATTCCGGTATTTTATTTTGAAAATTACATTGACTTTATTTTCAAATTTTGTAAAATTTTCACGATACACCTATTATATAGAAAATAAGGAGTCCTTACAATTGAATAAGAAAAAACTTTTAGGTATGTCTGATCGCGAACTGCTCTTCCTTAGTTGGCCAATTTTCGTGGAACTATTTTTACGGGTAGTCATTGGCAATGTCAACGTCTGGATGATTTCGCATTATTCCGAACCTGCTGTCGCTGCTGTGAGCGCAGCCAATCAGTTATTAAATTTAACTGTCTTTATTTATGGCTTTATTACTGTTGGTACGCAAATTATCATTGCCCAATTGATTGGTGCCAAACAAAGAAACAAAATCCCTGCTGTGATCAATACTGCTTTATTTGGTTCCTTGTTTTTAGGTATTCTGATTAGTCTCATGTTTATTTTTGGGTCAACTTACTTGCTACGCTTTATGGGTCTGGAAACGGCACTTGTCGACTTGGGCCGCGGCTATTTGCAGGTCTATGGTGGAAGTCTGTTTATCTCCTCATTGACAGCTGTGATCATCGCTGTGATGCGCAGCCACAGTTTCACCAAACCCGCCTTATTGGTCCCAATGTTTGCGAGTATTCTTGCTGTTATCGGCAATTATTTCGTCTTATACAGTCCCTTTGGTCTACCGAACTTCGGTGTCACAGGCTTGGCATTCTCAAGTGTCTTTGGGAATACGATTGGCTTGATCGTTGCCGCTTATTTATTGAAAAAACACGTGAATTTCTCTGTCTTATCTGCGCGCTGGCAACATGTTTCTTGGCCAATGATGAAAAACATTTTAACTTATGGACTGCCTTCATCCGGTGAATCATTGTCATACCAAGGTGCACAAGTGGTTGTCACAATGATCGTTGCACAACTTGGTTCCAGTGTATTGATTGCAAAATCATACGTAACTGCTATTACCCAGTTTGTTTATCTAATTGCGTCTGCATTGAGCCAAGGGAATCAAATCATGATTGGTCGTAATGTCGGTGCTGGTGAATTTGAGCGGGCCCATAAACGCGGTATGCGTACAATGGTGATTGGCATCATAGCTTCGGTGGTGATTTGCCTGCTGACTTATATTTTCATTGAACCAATCATGGGCATTTTTACCACCAATCAAGACGTAATCGAGATTGCAAAAGGCGTTTTCTTGGTTGAGATCGTTCTAGAAACGGCTCGCGCTGTCAACATGATCCTAGTCGGCTCGTTAAATGCCAGTGGCGACGTTAAATTTCCACTTATTTGTAGTCTGGTGGTCTTATGGGTCATCAGCCTGCCCTTCTCTTATTCACTCGCCATTGTCTTTAAATTTGGTTTGATCGGTGTTTGGATTGCTTACGCCATTGATGAAGCGCTGCGAAGCGTCTTAATGATCTATCGCTGGCATTCTGGTGTCTGGAAAACAAAATCAGTGGTACATCCTCAAGGATCCGAGACCGAAGCCATTTCTGAAGTGTAAAGAACTTTACTGCAGCTTGTATATCAGCTGCAGTTTTTTTATAGTCTGCAACAAAGGAAAGTGATCAAAAAGAGGAAATAATTTTGGTTATTTTTGATTTTTTGTCTTATACTTGTATCAACGACAGATTTGAAAAGGAGTTTTTTCTATGTCAATCTATGATTTTACTGTAACCAATGAACAAGGTGAATCTTATCCATTGTCCCGCTATCAAGGACAGCCAATGATCATCGTCAACACTGCCACAAAGTGCGGATTGAGTCCCCAATTCAAAGACTTGCAGACGCTGTATGATACTTATAAAGAACAAGGGTTGATCATTCTCGGTTTTCCTTCCGATCAATTCAAGCAAGAGGTCGCTACTGCTGGCGAGGCTGCAGAGGCGTGTCGCACCACCTATGGCGTTGATTTCCCTATGCATCAATTGACTGTCATCAATGGCAAACAAGCAGATCCCTTGTTCCAATACCTTGAAGAAGAGGCACCTGGCACTATAGGCAAAGCCATCAAATGGAACTTTACCAAGTTCTTGATAGACCGCCAAGGTCATGTTGTTGAACGTTTTGCTCCTCAAACAAACCCAATAAAAATGACGGATAGCATCGAAAAAGTTCTTTAAAAGTTTTTAAAAAGATTGAAAAAGAGTGAGCAGATTTTGGATGTCTGTCACTCTTTTTTTATGATGATGCCATTCTTCTCCACACTTTGATTATGCTTACGCGTCTTTCCCAGTCTAAAAAAAACTGCAGCGCCTGTTCTTTTAAAGAATAAGCGTTGCAGCATGTTCAATTAATTATTCGATAAATCTTCACCGTTTGAAGCAATGACTTGTTTATACCAATCAAATGATTTTTTCTTCGTCCGTTCCAATGTCCCGTTGCCTTCATTGTCACGGTCAACATAGATGAAACCATACCGTTTCTTCATTTCACCTGTTCCAGCAGAAACCAAATCAATACAACCCCAAGTTGTGTATCCCAACAAGTCAACGCCATCTTCTTCAACTGCATCTTTCATCGCTTGGATATGCTCAGCAAGATATTGGATGCGGTAATCATCTTCCACATATCCATCTGCATCTGGTGTATCAACTGCACCTAAGCCGTTTTCAACGATGAATAAAGGTTTTTGGTAGCGATCATAAATATCATTCATAGTGATCCGCAATCCTAATGGGTCGATTTGCCAGCCCCACTCACTCGCATCCAAATATGGATTCTTGACAGAAGCGAAAATATTGCCAGCTGTTTGCTCAAGTAATTCAGCATCTGTTGTTGAAACCCTTGAAGAATAATAAGAGAATGAAATGAAGTCAACCGTATGGGCTTTCAATAATTCAAGATCGCCCTCTTCCATCTTGATTTCAATTCCATTGCGGGCCATTTCTTTCAAAGCATATTGCGGGTATTCTCCACGAGATTGAACATCAATGAAGAAATAGTTTTCACGGTCAGCTTGTCGAGATGCCCACACATCTTCGGGTTTGCTTGTGTATGGATAGTAGGCACCTGCAGCCAACATACACCCGACTTGGTTTTCTGGATCGACTTCATGGGCAATCTTTGTTGCAATCGCAGAAGCCAATAATTCATGATGGGCTGCTTGATACTTGACTTGTTCAACATTGTCGCCTTCTTCAAAATAAAGACCTGCCCCCATGAACGGCGCATGTAAAATCATATTGATCTCGTTGAATGTCAACCAATATTTGACAAGCCCTTTATAGCGATTGAAAATCACATGACATAGATTTTCGTAGAAACCAACTAGCTCACGAGAACGCCAAGCACCGTATTTTTCAACTAAATGCATAGGACAATCAAAGTGCGTGATCGTCACTAACGGTTCGATACCATATTTATGACATTCTTTGAATAAATCTTCATAGAATTTCAAGCCTTCTTCATTCGGTTCTGTTTCATCACCTAATGGGAAGATTCTGCTCCACGCAATCGACAATCGATAGGTTTTGAAGCCCATTTCACCAAATAATGCGATGTCTTCTTTGTAACGATGGTACATATCGATTGCTTCTTTTGCTGGATAGAAGTGTTCACCATCAAAATCAAACATTTTCTTTTGTCCCGTGATCACTGGGAACCGATCTTCACCAATTGGGACGACGTCTACGTTTGCTAAGCCTCGGCCGCCTTCATTATATCCGCCTTCACATTGATTGGCAGCTGTTGCGCCACCCCATAAAAAGTCTTTTCTAAATGCCATTTATTTATTCCTGCTTTCTGTCTATTTTACAAGTTCTCGATCTAAATCACGAGCCACTTCATCTTGTACTTCGATGCCTTCATTTTCTAAACGTTCGATGGTTGTTTTAAAATTAGGCAAATGTGCTTTATGCGCTATGAATAATTCATCCATGACACGTTTTGCAGTTTCACCTGATGGTACCAACGGATTGATCGTAAATGCTTGCAAGGCAGTGTTGTAATCGCCAGTCACTGCTGCTTCGATCGTCAACAATTCCATGGCCTTCATCACTTGCAGCCAGCCTTTTTCAGCGGTTGGCAATTCTCCAAACGCAACATTGCGTGCCCCTTGGCCACCGACATACGCAGTGACTTCCACAACACAATCTGCTGGCAGATCTGGTACTGCCCCTTCATTTTTGGTAGAAACAACGATTTGGGTATTTTTATTGGCGTAAATAGATGCGATCGTTTCACAAGCAGCATCAGAGTAATAAGCCCCACCACGTTTTTGTAGCTGTTCTGGTTTGTGGTCTAGCGCTGGATCTTTATAAAGCTCAAACAGTTCTGCTTCTGTTTGCTTGACTTGCTGCGCTCTGGTACCAATCGTTTTATACTCTTCCAACGCATGATTCAGCATTTCTTCTTGGCGGTAATAGTAGCGGTGGTAGCCGCAAGGAATCATTTTCATTTGCTCTAGTTGCTCACGATAAAACGGTACATCAAAGATATTTTTTGGCAACCCATTGTCTTCTTCATACATTTTGTCAATGATATCCATTGTCACATCATTGCCGTGCGCATCGGCTACTTTATGCCAGTGGAAATGATTCAACCCAGCAAATTTGTAGATCAATTCATCTGGTTCTTTGCCGATCAATGCTGGCTCGATCATCGTTGCCATGACAGGTACATTGCATAAACCAATCACTTTATCCCATTTTCCATAACGAACGATGGCTTCTGTCACCATTCCACTAGGATTCGCGAAGTTGATCAACCATGCATTCGGACATAGCCGCTTCATATCTTCAACGATGTCTAAAATAATCGGAATTGTACGGAAAGCTTTGAACATTCCCCCTGGTCCGTTGGTTTCTTGACCAATCATGCCATAGTATGCTGGGATCCGTTCATCTTTGACCCGTGCGTTCAATAAGCCCACACGAAATTGTGTTGTGACGAAATCAGCATCTTTCAATGCTTCTTCACGATCTAATGTCATATGGATCTTGACATCATATGGAGAAGCATCCCACATCCGTTGCGCCATATTCCCTACGATTTCTAATTTTTCTTTGCCTGCTTCGATGTCCACCAGCCAAATTTCACGAACTGGTAATTCATCATAGCGTTTGATAAAACCTTCCATTAACTCCGGAGTATAACTGCTGCCGCCGCCAATTGTTGCGATCTTGATTCCTTTAGTCATTGTATTGCTCCTTTGCTGTTTTATTTACACTTTTATTATCGTTCATAGAATAACTGAATACAATGTAAATCGTTTATTTAGAAAAAGCGTTTGCAAAAGATTGCATTTACTTCGTTGATTTTGTAAAATTTATTTACAATAGTTGTAATAATGGTATTTCAATGCTCTGGATTTTTATATTTTCATATTTACACCAAATCATTTACGCATTTCAATTTTACAATTATGTTTATTTTTTTGTAAAAAAAGGAGAATCTTATGTTACTACAAGAAAAAATGCGCCAAATCAAATTAGCACCCGCAGAACGTTCTTTGATCGATTATTTATTGGCTCATCCAACTGCAATGTCTGATCAAACCATTAAAGAATTGTCAGAAAAAACGTATGTCCATCCATCAACGTTTATTCGCATCGCGAAAAAACTCGGCTTTAATGGCTGGGTCGATCTAAAAAAGGCCTTTGTCGAAGAACAAACCTACATGAATAGCCATTTTACTGACGTTGACGCCAATTTTCCTTTTGGTTCCCATGATGGCATTATGACGATTGCCAAGAAGATCGCCAAACTAGAACAAACAACGATCGAAGACACGCTATCGCTGATCCATCATGACAATCTCCAAAAAGCCAAACAGATTTTGCTCAATGCATCGGTCATCAAAATATTTGGCAGCAATGCCAATACGTTGATCTCGCAAGACTTCGTTTTGAAGATGCGTCGCCTCGGTAAAGCAGCAATTGTTTGTGATACCTTTGGCGAAAGTGCCTATGAAGCTTCTAATTGCACGAAAGATACAGCGGTGATTTTGATTTCCTATACGGGTGAGAACAAGATGACCAAAATCGTTGCCGATATTTTATCAAAAAAACAGGTACCCATGATTGGCATGACCAGTATTGGCGAAAACACGTTAGCAAAAACCAGCAATTGTGTCTTAAACATCACGACCCGTGAAAGACTGTACTCAAAAATCGCCAATTTCACTATCAATACGTCGATCTGCTATCTGCTGGATTTGCTGTACGGGGTCGTGTTCTCAGAGCATTATGAGAAGAATCTACAACACTTGATCGATATTGGGATGGCCTATGATAAACGGCCCACTTCTTCAACGATCATTGCCGAACCTGATTACGATAAGAACCTTTTTTACAAGGATTCTTTATTCCCAAATTAAACAAACCGATTGGTCAAATCAACCAATCGGTTTTCTTTTATACCAATGCAGTGATCAGGTCATCTGAACAAACAACTTCTTTTTTATCAGATTCAATAATATCCAAATAATCTGTTGCATTCGTTACCAAAACGGGGGTTTCGATCGTGAAGCCCGCTTTGATCAAAGCATCTTTATCAAAGGTCAATAATTTTTGTCCTCTCACCACTTTGTCCCCTTGCTGAACATGGGCTTCAAAATATTCACCATTCAGCTGGACAGTGTCTAGACCAACATGGATCAATAGTTCCAATCCATTTTCCGAAATCAAACCAATCGCATGTTTTGTTGGGAATAAAGTCATGACCGTACCGTCAAAAGGTGCTACAACTTCCCCTTTTGTTGGATGAATCAAAATCCCTTTACCTAAGATCCCTTGAGCGAAAGCTTCATCTTGGGCACTGCTTAATGGTGCGATCGTTCCTTCGATTGGTGAGGTGATCACTTCTTTTCGCGCAGTCATCATTGGTTCTCCGACTATCGTTTCTTCAACTGTATCATCTTTCCAAAATGCCATCGTCAAGCCAAAACCAATCGCTGCTGCAATCAAAATACCAATGACTGAGAACCACATACCACTTGCATCACCATCTGGCGTAATATAATTGAAAATACCAAAAACGCCTAATCCTCCTGACGTATAACTTGTGGTACCATTGATCATCAAAAATGCTCCAGCAACTGCGCCGCCAATCATTGAGAAAAAGAACGGCATTTTCTTGGGTAAAGTAATCCCATAAATAGCCGGCTCAGTTACACCAAAAAGACCAGAAATAATAGCAGGTGGGCATAAAGCCTTTAATTTCTTATCTTTTAGTTTGAAGTACATCGCGATCACTACTGCTGTCTGTGCAAAACTAGCCCCAAAAGAAGCAACAAGAATTTGGCTGTAACCCAATTGAGTGATTTGCATAATATGCAATGGAACGACCGACCAATGTAACCCAAAAATGACCAATACTTGCCAGAAAAATCCTAACAGCAATCCATATGCAACTGGCGAGAAGGCCATCAATGCTTCAAATCCTGTACTCAATAAATCTGTCAACATACTGATTACAGGACCAATAGCTAAAAAGCCAACAGGAAGCGAAATCAACAAAACTAAAAACGGTACAACAAAAGTCTGGACAACAGGTGGAATCATTTTTTTAGCCAAACGTTGGATCTGTGCCGCAAATGCAACGATAAAGATGATCGGCACGACACTACTTGTATAAGTTGCACCTACCCATGGGATACCTAAAAAGGTTTCATATGCAGGTAACCCCAATAGACTGTAAGGCGCTGCTGCTCCTTCAGCAGCCGTTGCTGTAAAAGCAGCTTGTAAGGCACTGCCTTGAATCGTTGGATAGCACAAAGCTGAACCAATCACAATCCCGACCATTGGATTAAGTCGGAATTTTTTGGCAGATGTATAGCCCAAAATCACTGGCATAAACATAAAAATAGAATCGCCGATTGCATTCAACATCACATAGGTACCGGACGCTGTAGTATATTCAAAAACCCCCATCGTACCAATAAAAACTAGTAAAGCATTGAGTCCCTTGATCATCCCTGCAGCACATAGCGCACCTAAGAATGGTTGGAAACAGCCGCTTAGTATATCGATCAATCGATTGAACAAATTGCCGCCTGATGCTGTTTCTTCACTGTCTCCGCTAATGCCTGCCACATCGACCACTTCCGTATAAACATCTGGCACGTGGTTACCAATAACGACTTGGTATTGACCACCACTTTTCATCACAGTGACGACACCGTCCATGTTTTTCAACACTTCGTCTTGTGCAACACTTTCATCTTTCAGTTTGAAACGCAGACGTGTAATACAATGCGTCAAACTATTGATGTTCTCTTTCCCTCCAACATTTGCAACGATTTTCTCTGCTAGTTCATGATATTTTCCCATTTTTTGTTTCCTCCAATTTGTTTGATTGAAGGTTTAGCCAACTGAATGTCACTATCCAAAATTTTTGTTTGCTTTCTTTTTGCGGTCATTTGACAACCGCACTTCTCCTTTCTGAATTTTTTCAGCGATTCTTTTGCACCAAACGGGCAATATGAATCGTTAAATACAATTGTTCATCGCTAGACATCTGGTATGCGTACTTATTGATCAAAAATTTGTTGATTTTCTGTACGCACTGAAAGCCGTTATGGTATTTTTGTTTGACCATTGCCAACAATTCCTCATCTGTTTCATCTGTATGCTGCGTGTGACTCAGCATACGTGATACAAAAAAACGTAAATGCATGGTGAATCGATAAAAGTAAACTGAATCTTCATCGAAAGTTGTTTTAAAAAAATAAGTAACGATATTGATGATTTCTTGCATTGTTTGTGTCAACGCCGTAATATTACCTTGGTCTTCATTGTCCGCCTGGGCATTGACTAAGTGCAATGCAACAAATCCTGCTTCATCATCAGGTAAGGTCACACCATAAATTTCACTGATTTTTTCGATTGTTTTTAACCCTATCCGATATTCCTCTGGAAAAAAACGTTTGATATCCCATAACAGCACATTTTTAACAGTAATACCTTTTTTGGCACGTTCGATGGCACTGTGCATATGATCGGTCAAAGAAATGTAGATGGTATCATTGATGGGTGACGCCAATTCTTTTCTGGCATATTCAATGATTTGATTGGACAATTCAAGATATTCAACAGGCAAATCTGCGACCAACTCTTGAAATTGATTCAAGACGGTTGGATTAGACAGACGATAGATTTTATCCACTGTATTATCGGGTATCGTATCTCCAATTTTCTTTTTAAAAGCAATACCTCTTCCCATCACAATCATTTCATTCTTGTGTTCGTCACTGGTGATCACAACGTTATTATTTAATACCTTATTGATGATCATGGTGTCCCTCCACTTCATTGCTCCTTTAAGATCCTGCTTAGCCAAACGCACAAAAAACCCCATGAACGCAACACAAACAATGCCGCTTCATCAGGTTTAGCTTGCTGCTGTCAGCAATCACTATCCATTAGAACCATCTCTTATATTCACTATATCAAACCAAGAAAACGCTGTCAATCGCTATCAGTCATTTTTATTTGTATTCTAAATTCAGAATAACAAAGTGAACAATACTCATGAATCACACTATGATTAAAGGTGAAACATTGCCTCTGCAAGGTTTTTTCTTATTGTCAATAATGACTAGCAATGAAAATACCACAACTCAGATGACTTTTAGGACTGATCTCTGAGTTGCGGTAAGAATTCGTTGTATTTTTGGTTAAAACATCTCAAGACATTTTTAGTCATCTTGTTTTCGATAATTTTTTTTGATATATGGCTCATTTTCTTGGTTCATTCGGATGACAATTTTATCAAAACTGTTATCACTAACTTTTGTTGAAGCACTCATTCTGATTTTAGGTTGTATTTCAATTATTTTTGGCCTATATTGTGTTTTCCCTTTAGAAATTCGTTTTACCAAAAGCTCAGCCGCCAATGAACCAATTTCATACGATGGCTTCTCAATCACGGACATTTCACGATTAAATAGTTTGTTCCATCCTAATTCATCATAGCCGCCAATAGCAACATCCTGCGGGATATGTAAACCCAAACTATAGATGGCATTCGTCAAAGTATACATCAATATACTATTCTCTGCTAAAATCGCTAACCGGTATCCATGATTTTTATTTATCAATTTTAATAGTGATTCTTTGCATGCTTCAAATGAATCTTGCAATTCTTCTATCTCAAAGACGAGTTGTTCAGGATTTTTGATAGCAATCTTTGAACTATTAAAAAAAAGAGCAAGCTTTTTCTTTTGGCTAGGGGTATTGATTGGCGGTGTAAAATAAGCCACTCTATCGAATCCCTCTGAATACATACGTTGGATCATTTCAATCGTAGCCTTCTCATTGTCTACGATAACGCTATCGATCGTCTGACCATCAATCATGCAATCTGCAAGAACGATTTTGATCTTTTGGTCATTTAAACTTTTAATAAATGTATCATCATGATTTGTCGCTATAATCAATCCTTCTACTTGTCGATCAATCAACGCTTGGATTTGGTCATGAGCAGATTTATTCTTGTGATCGGTTTCAACCAGGATCAATTGAAAGGATTTACGCATGCAATAGTCATTGACCCCCCTCACTAAATGGGCTACTTCAGGAATTGTGATGTCACTAACAACGATGCCTATCAAGCCAGTTTTATTGTTTTTCAAACCTTGAGCTAACACATTGGGGCGATATTCTAACGCCTCTATCACTTCTTCGATCCGCTTTTTTGTATCTGCAGACATAAACTCATATTTTCCATTCAAATATCTAGATACTGTAGTCTTTGAAACATTTGCTTTTTCCGAGACCATTTTTATGGTGATTTTTTCATTTGCCATTCAATCCACGCCTTGCTTTTTGCTGTTGACCAATTATATCATGTACGCTTTAAAAAATGAACAAAGACAGTTGTTTCGCACGATTTCTACAACAACCAAACGCAGCAGTTCAAAGAATATGTCATAAAATTAATAATTCTCCAAGTTAACGCTATTCATTTCTTTTAGGACCCTGTCATAAATACTTTTTGAAAAATCAACCTCCAATGGATAAGAAAGCAAAACATCTAAAATTTGAGGCACAAAATTTGCAGTACAAAGCTCTTTGGCAAACGCCATCGCTGCAATCTCAGAAGCACAACGAATCGTCGAACGATGCTCATATTGAAAAAAACGCCACAACACAATCGTCTTTGTCGTATGGTACATATTTTTGCCATATTGTTCTTCTAAATAATGAAAAATCTCATGCGCAATCAAAAGGCTTCGAACAATCTCAGTTTTTGGGAGCTTCAATGAATTTTTTGTCAATTCCGTGTAAGCAGCGATAGGTTCATCAATAAGTTCAATTGAACGCTCCGTGATAAATTGTGCAAATACCATACGAAACTTGGTGGGTCTAACAGATTTCTCGGTAATGGTTAGTCCGAGTCTACTTGCTAAGTAGCTTGAGCGGTCTGCATGATCATAGCTCATCAGATCAAATTGTTTCAGCATTTCATTTGCCCAAAATCGCCCACATAAAATAGATTCTTCAATGATTTCTCTTTTTTCTTCTTCACTAATTTTTTTGCGAAGCATTTCTTGGGTAAATTCAAACATCCCCCAACTAAACTCATCGATATGCAATAGATGTTCAAACCATATTTCTAATCGTTCTACATCAACGATACTTTGCTGTTTTAATAAAAATCTTTTCATTATCATAGAGAATTCGCTGCCAATATCATCACTTCTTCATTAGGATCTAGGGAAGACATTTCGATATCAATCAATAACATTAATGCTTCAAGGTCATTTACTGAAAAATCCATTACACGAGGACCCGCACAAATATAAAAATCTGGACGTAAAATAACTTCTGTCTGATAAATTGCCAAGTCATCCCACAATTGATCCACTGCCTCCATATATTTTTCAGCGGTCGTTTTGATGACTTTTCCAGAAGCACGTTGTACTTTGATAAAGCCTTTTTTATCAAGAATTCTAATCGCAGGATTTTCACCAGAAGCACCCCGCGCACCAAATACGTAAAAATGAGCACTCTTTTCCAAAAGATCAATTTCATTCGTTTGTATGCCTAAATCAGAAGCCGCCAATGCTTGCGCTTCTTCTAACGTGGCCTCTGCTAAAAGATCCGTTGTCTTGACTTCTGTTGAACCTGTTGCAATTGCAGTAACCTTAGAGGTTTGCGGATCGATTTCAATAAAGACCTCGACACTTTCTGGCGTAGCACCACTCTCAATGGCCTTGTTGACGGCTTCACTTTTGATCGACCGTAAATCTTCCTTTGAAGGTGATGGGATGATACGTTCAACAACGTCTCGCACCAATGCTAGTGCTACACCAATCGACGAAATCACTTCCGCATTTTCTGGAATCGAATATTTCACACCCATTTTTTCTGACAAATAAATAATTAAAGATGAGGCACCACCACCGACGCCAACTAAAGAAATTTGACTTTTTTCTAATTTGTATTTATCCGCTAATGACAATATGACTGGCTCTAGTTTTGCATATGACCGCTCCATGATCTGAGTAGCGATATCTTCAATCGTTGTACCGCAGTGCTCTGCTAAAACGCCAATTGCTTTTCTAGCTGCCTCAATATTTCCGTATGAAAAATGTTCAGGCTTGATTAATCCTAAAACATTAGCAGCACAGGAATTTGTAATCGTTACTCGCTCTCCATTATCAAATTTAATTGCCACATAATCCGCTGGATCCCCTTCTTTAGGGCTAAAATATTCTACTTTTCCACCGGTCCAATTAATTGGGTCAGAATAAACAGCATAATCTAGACCAGCAATGTGTGCAGACCGAGGTCCAACGTCAACAACACCAGCGGTATTAGCACGAATCATTGAACCACCTGCACAACCAGTGATCCGAACATCTAAACTGGAAATATATGTTTCATGTCCGCCTACAACAGAATAATCGATTGCTGGACGTCCATTTTTAATCACACCAATGTTAGTTGTTGTGCCCCCAACTTCAAAATAAACACCGTTAGACGCGCGTAAATACATTAATGAACCCATAACAGAAGCTGCAGGACCTGAAAGCATAGTCAGAACTGGCCTTTTTTTCATTTCAGCTATCTCCATCACGCCCCCGTCACCGCGCATAATCATTAATGGAACATCCACGCCCGATTCCTTTACAGAAACTTCCGTTAAATTCGCAACTGACAACATTTTAGGTAAAATACTTGCATTGATCGTTGCCGTCCTTGTGCGTCTGGTCAATCCGTATAGCTTCGTTATATCAGAAGCAACTGTACAAGGTATTCCTTTTTCTGTGCAAATTTCCATTACTAAGTTTTCAGCGTCATTATTATCTACGCCAAATGCCATGCTTGCTACGATCACTTCTGATCCTTGCTTGACTAAATCATCAATCATTTGCTCAACGCTAGATTTACTTAATCCCTTTAGCTTCGAAAATGCATTGATGATTTTGATTGATCGCTGATTTCCAAGTACAATATCTGCAATTTTCAGCTGACGCTTTGCCAAAAATCCTTCAAATCCACCACGTGCCATTCCAAAAACCCCAATATCCGCAACATCACCTTCGATTAAAGCATTTGTCGCTTGTGTAGTTGAATGAGCAACAAAAATCACACTTTTTGGATCAATATCATTTTCTTTCAAACAATTTTGAAAACTCTCAACGACTCCAGCTGCTACACCGCGTTCGTGATCATGCGTTGTTTTTACGCTAGATTTTCCAATAATCTCATGTGTTAAATTATCGATAGCAACTGCTTTGGTATGGGTACCGCCTACATCAATACCCATTCTAACTTTTCTACATTCACTCATTTCCGCTTTCCTCCTACCTCAAAAATCATACTATTCAGTTTTACTCGTTAGTTCTCGTCCCCTATTATCAGCTGTTCATACCAAATAATAGAAGGGCAATGATACAGAGGATAGCACTTGAAACCCAACCAGCTGGAATTGAAAATTTCATAAATTCTTTAGATCCAACTTTATGATGACCTAATCCCCAAGCGACCCAAGATTGTGTAATATCTAAGTGCTGAGGTGCAATCGTTACTACTGCAAATAGTGGAAATATGAAAGCCAAATCCCAGTTCGTTGCCGCTAAAATCACTGCTGCAACAGCCCCACCAGATCCCACTAAGTTAAGAGGGCCACGGAAAAACCCTAGTGGAGCCAAGATAGCAAATAAAATAGCAAGAGCAACAGTACTATTGGGAACAAAACCACCCACGATAGGTTCAAAAAACGGAACGGCCAAACTAGCAGCTGAATTGAACATCGCTAACACCAACAAAAAGCCAACTAGTGGTGCAACGTCAACAGCCCCATCCGCAAACTGTTTAGCTAACATACGACAAATATTTACAAACCCTCCTCTTAGCTTTCCACAAGTCACTAAGGCATAAAGCGCCGCTAAAATAAATGCCGGAATGATCGGAAAATCAACTAACACGACAAGTAGTACTGGTGCAATCACTGCAACCCATGAGTACCACGGAGCCTCTCCAGATGCTCCACCAGGTGTTGAGGCCCATGCTTTGATCTTAGTTGATTTTGCTCGGCTTAAAGCAATATGCGCAAATATTAATGTCACTACCAATGAGACAACCAATGCAATCATTCCAAATGTGAAATACTCGGAAAATCCATAATCCATCATTGATTGACTTCCTTCAGGCTGTAAAGCAGCTAATATCCCTTGATACTGCACAAAGTTTGTTACATTAGCAAAAATTCCAGCCATAATTGAACCCATAAAAGCAAATAAAGCAATTGCTGTTGGAATACCCAAGGCTTGTAAAATCGGCATGACAATCACCGCAATCGAGATCACTGGACCAATGCCGGTCATTGAGGTAAAACAAAACGCTGTTACTGTGCACAATAGTGTCATTGTAATCCTTGGTTTATCGCCACCAAGTTCAACAACCTTTCTAATCAGTGTTGCTGCAATCCCAGTATCCATTAAGATGCGACCAAAGAAGGAGCCAAAAAATATATTGACCAAAATCGAACTTGCAAAACCAGCCGGCCCCGTCTGATAAATATTTGTTATCGTATCAACGAAATTTAATGCTTCTAAATCAGGACTCAACGCATTACCGATAAAAGCAAATAATGTCCACAAGGTTGCCATTACAAAGAATCCAACCATCAAATTAAATCCTTTAACACAATACCAAACCATTCCTAAGAACGAAACAATCATTAAAATACCAATTATAATTTCTACCATAATTAAATCCCTCATCTTTCATTTTCGACTATTGTTGTTCTGTCATGGAAAAATAAATACTTATTAAAGAATTTTTTTATTCCAACTGAACTTGTTGTTTATAACGAATAAATCTAAGATTCATTTGATTTCTACTCAATTTACATTTCTCCTCTCCTTTTGTTTACCGTTTTAGTTAACCGGTAAACATAAAAAATAAAAAAAATAATGAACAAGCACTTATGCATAATTCATTAGAATAAAACAGAACTTCAATATTGATTAAAACGTAAAATCGCAGTCAAAAATCAATTCATTGTTCACCACATCACAGAGAACGTCAAAACAGAATTCTTCACATCAAACATCAGAAAATATCCAAATACGCAACAACAAATCAAAATAGTCATATATAAATTTATTTTTTGAACGCTGCTGCAAGACTTTTGTTCGTTTCAATGTGTTTATGATAGCAAAACATGAAAACGCTGTCAATATTTTTTGTATTTATCAGCTATAAAAAGACCATAAATCCTAAAGAATTTATGGTCTTTTGCCCAACTAGACTTCACTTGCTTGTAAACGATACATATCCGCATAAAGCCCTTCTTGTACCAACAATTCATCATGGGTACCGCGCTCAACGATCGATCCTTTGTCTAAAACGAGAATCAATTCCGCATCCCTGATCGTCGATAGACGGTGGGCAATCGCGATAGTCGTTCTGCCTTGTCGCATATTGGCCAATCCTTCTTGGATCAAACCTTCTGTTTCCGTGTCGATATTGGCAGTGGCCTCATCTAAGACCAAAACTTTCGGCTCAGTCACCATTGTTCGTGCGAAGGAAATCAATTGTCGTTGTCCGCTTGAATAACTGGCCCCTCGTTCGATCACTTTGGCATGATACTTGCCAGGTAATTTTTGAATAAAAGTATCTGCTTGAACAAATTTGGCTGCTGCTTCGATTTGTTCTTCGGAGATGTCTTTATTTAGTAACCGGATATTATCCGCGATATCTCCATAAAACATAAAAGCGTCTTGCAATACTAAACCGACTTTTTCTCGCAATTCGGTCATACTAAACCCACGAATATCATGGTCATCGATCAATATCTGGCCTTCACCAAATTCATAAAAACGCATCAGAATATTAATGATCGAGCTTTTCCCACTTCCAGTATGGCCCACCAATGCGACAGTTTGTCCAGGATAGGCAATAAATGAAATATGGTTCAGCACGTTATGTTTGCCGTCATATGAAAAACTGACATCGCGGAACTCGATCTTTCCATTGGTAATGGTTTGGTGTGCATCTGGTTGCTGCTGTGGTGCATATTCTTCAGTATCCATGATTTTCAAAATACGGCTGCCAGCTACCATCCCATCGGTAAAGACACTCAAATAGTCCATCATTTGGGTCATCGGATTAAAGAATCCTTGAATGTACGTTGTAAAAGCAAAAATCAATCCGACTTCAATTGGCGACGTAATGGCATCAAAACCAAAGACCGACAAAGATAACGCGATGGCCAACGCATATAACAAACTGATGATTGGTGACAACAGCAATGCATTGGTGCGTATCATGGCGAATCTAGTTTTCAAGTAATCATCATTGGTGGCTTCAAATTCTTCATTCAAACGGGCTTCTTGACGAAACTGCTGAATAATCTGCATCCCTGAGATCGACTCATTCAATTTGGTGTTTAATTGACTCAATTTCTCCCGCATTTGACGATAGATCCGAGAGCTAAATTTCTGATAATACCAAATCACGATCATTAAAATCGGTAAAAAAAGCAAATTCAACAAGGCGATTTTGGCATTGATCTTGAACATTGCCGCAAATGAAGAAACAACCGCGAAGACACCGGTCAGCACCATCAAGAACACATACCAAAACTCGTACAATGTTTCTGTATCATTGCTGACCCGAGAGACGATCGAACCAGCTGGCGTCTGATCGAAATAACGCATGCCTAAAGTGTGTAATTTTTCGAATAATTTGGTTCTAACATATTGGTAGGTTTTCAATGAACCCATCGAATATAAGAACCATTGAAAGAACCAAATCAACGCCTTGATCACAACACCAAAGAAATACAGTCCCGCAAAAAAATAAATGATTTGCTGCGTTGCAGTCTGATTGGTCAGATAATCATCCATAAATGTTTGAATGATCAGCGGCAGTAAAACATTGACCACAGATAAAAGCAAGGCAAAAAAGATTGCTGCATAAAATGTTTTTCGGAAAGGTTTGGCAAAAATAAACATCCGCTTGATAATCGTTTTTTGTTCTTTGAAGGGAATTGATTTACTCCATTCTGATTCTTGCATTAAACCTCACTCCCTTCGATTTTGGCTTCTAATTGCTGCTTATCCCACATTTTTTTGTACCACCCATTCGCAGCCAATAAAGATTCATGGGTACCTCTTTCTGTGATACGTCCTTGATCGATAACCAAGATCTCCTGAGCATGCTTAACACTGCTGAGTCGATGCGCGGCGATGATCGTTGTTTTGTTTTGTCGATAGGTTTTAAGTTGCGCTAAGATTGCTTCTTCTGTCTTTGCATCCACTGCCGAAAGTGCATCATCTAAAATCAGCAACTCTGGATCAGTGATCAAAGCACGCGCAATCGATAGCCGTTGTTTTTGTCCGCCCGACAAAGAAACTCCGCGTTCTCCCACCATTGTGTCATATCCTGCAGGAAACTGCTGAATATCCTCATGAACTGCTGCCAGCTTTGCTGCTTGATCAACTTGTTCTTGACTGGCACGCGGCACGGCAAAGCGAATATTGTCGCGAATGGTCATCGAAAACAGAAAATGATCCTGCGGGACATAGCCGATCGCCCCTAATAAGGCATTCAATGAATAGTCTTTGGTACTGATACCACCAAACGTAATGCTCCCTTGATAAGAATCATACTCCCGCAACAATAATTTCATTAATGTGGTCTTTCCTGCACCAGTCTTACCAACGATCCCTAATGTGTGGCCTTGCGCCAATGTAAAATCAATATCCGCTAATGCGAAATCATCCGCCGCATATTGAAATGTCTTGATCGCGACTTCAACAGTCCCCTTTGCTGGGGTAGAAATTGCGTTTTTGGCTTCCACGATATGACTTTTTGCTGCCAAAAGCTCCGCTACACGGTCATAGCTGGCATTTCCACGTTCTAGAACATTGAATAAACGACCAATCGCAAACATTGGCCAGACCAGCATACCAATATAGCTGATAAACGAAACCAGCTGCCCAATCGTAATCGTCCCGTTCATAACATAATTACCACCAAGAATGATCGTTAAGACATAGGAAACACCGATAATGATTGTGATGAATGGATCAAATAAAGCATCCAAAAAATTGACTTTCCGATTTTTGACGATTGCCTGATCGATTTTCTCTTGAAAATCTACTATGTCTTCTTTTTCTTGACCGAAGGTTTTGATGACTTTCATCCCTGTGATACTCTCTTGGGCTTTATCATTGATGGTTGAAAAAGCTTCTTGAGAATCACGAAATGCATCATGCAACTTACTGCCCAACACCCGCGCCATCACAGCTAAAAATGGGAGAGGCAATAATGCAATCACTGTCAAGCGCCAATCAACGAAAAGAACCATTGCAATAATCGTTGCACCGCCTGAAATAAAAGAATCAGCAAAGGTCAATATACCGGCACCAGCGACATTTTGAATCGCGCTTAAGTCATTGGTGGCATGGGCCATCAAATCTCCTGTCCGATACTTTTGATAAAACGTGTGATCCATTCTTGTGAAGTGGGTAAACAACTGCCGCCGCAGCGTTTTTTCTAGCCGGGCTGCACTCCCCCAAATATGGGTACGCCAGATAAAACGAAATATGTATTGCGCGATAGCTGACAGAACCAAGATCATGACCCAAAAGAAAATCCTTTGCAAAGAAATATCTTTTTCCGCAATCTCGTCAATGATGATCCCAATGACTTTGGGTGGTGCCAATTGAACGATGGCAACCAGTACCAACGCGGTAACACCAAGGGCATAATGCTTCTTTTCTTCTTTAAAGAACCAGCCTAATTTTCTAAATATTGACATAACACGCTCCATTTCTTCAGAGGCACTCCTGTATAAATCGTGCCATTTTTCCGATAATTCAGATTTATTTCTTTGAGCAGACACTCCCCGAGTACGCCTTTTGACTGGGGTGAAAACATGTAAAAACGAGCTGATAAAAAATCAGCCCGTTTTTACTAAAACCTATTTTTGGTTTTTCATTTGCTGCATCATTTGACGAATTTTTTTCTCAGAAGGTTTTTGACCCATTGACATCATCATAGAACGAAGCATATCCTCATTAACGGGAGGATTTTTCTTTAAATAATCTTGCATATATCTACGCGCCAAAAAGAAGCCGCCAACAGCACCTAGTAATAACGCGACAACTGCGATCACGATCACGATTCCTACATTCATCTAAATCTCTCCTTTCTCTTGTACTCTCAATGAATCATTTTACTAGAAAAAAAACCAAAAAGGAAGAGAGAAAGCAGGATTTATCCAAAAACTTTCCCTCTTGATATCAGCTTAATGCGACATCTCTCTTATTGAACAACCAATTTGTTATGAAGTAAATGAAACAACTGTAAACCAGCAAGCTGATAGCCATTTCCCCGTAACCTAATCCCGTATCCAACCCCACTGACCACTGTGGATTCCCCAAAAGTGATGGAATCGTATCACGAATATTCATCATATTGAATGGATTCCATTTTAACCAAGGATATTTTTCAAGAGCCAATAACATCAATGAGTTGATGATACTGCTGCCAAACAACATCCCAACTCCTAAGCCTACAGCTAAACTTTGGGAACGGATCACAGCAGAGATAAACATGGTCAACGTCAAATAAAACAAAATCATCAATAAGTTGGTGGCTGCATATACCAATGCAACAACGACTGCTGGCAATCCATTGAAATCAGTCGCCGCCAACGGGGATTCTGCTCTTAAGAAAAGATTGCTGGCAATGAAACTGCTCAGCATCAAGCATACGGTACCTAAACCAGCAAACAACAATATGTTGATCGCTTTGGCAGCCAAAATCTGCGTTCTCGTGAACGGACGAATCAACAGAAATTTGATTGTACCGCGGGTAAATTCTTCTGCCACAGAAGAAGCAGCCACGATGACCACGATCAAGTTCAAAAAGGAGGTCATTTCACTTAAAGACACGAATAGATCATTGGCCTTCATATCAGCACCACCGAGGCGAACGACATACGTGATCCCAAAGGTTAAAAGGACCAATAACCCCAACATGATCCAAGTCGATTTTTTCTTCGTCAATTTCAACCATTCGTTTTCTATTAAAGTCATCATGTCAAAGTCCTCCTTCTTCAGTCCACGCTAAGAATGTTTCCTCTAAGGAAGAATGCTGAAGTTTCATTTCTAATAACCCAATCTGATGGGAGACGATCACTGCCGCTATTTCTTTGCGCACGTCACTTGCTAAAACCACACTTAAACCATCGTCTTCCAGTGCAACGTCTAAGTGAAGCTGTTCCTTCAACAGCGTTTCAGCTAGCGTGTTATTGTCTGTCTTGATCACTAAACGATTATGGCTTTCTTTCAAGTCAGACATCGCAACTTGATGGGTGATTTTTCCATTCTGAACAATAATCAAATGATCGGCGATTTGTTCAATATCACTTAATTGATGGCTTGATACCAGAACAGAAACCCCTTGATTTCGTAGTTGTTGGATCATCTCGCGAAATTCACGCATACCTTTGGGATCAAGACCATTCATTGGTTCATCTAAGACCAATAACTTAGGTTGATGGATCAATGCTTGAGCCACACCTAAGCGCTGACGCATTCCTAAAGAGTAGGTTTTGACCTTCTGATGAATATGGTTTTCTAAATGGACTTGATTGATCAAGGCATCTAGTTCCGCTGTAGAACCTCTCTTGATTGCCATCCGTTGATACTGCTGCAAGTTTTCATAGCCCGTCATGTAATTGTAGAATTCTGGATTTTCTACGATGGCTCCCACAGAGGCAATCGCCTGCTTAAAAGATTGATCTAACGAATGCCCCATAATACTGATTGCGCCTGTATTATGCTTCATCAACCCAACTATCATCCGAATCAATGTGGTTTTCCCAGCCCCGTTTGGCCCTAATAAGCCAACAATTTGACCTTCTTCCATTGTAAAAGACGCTTGATCAATGATCCGTTTTGTACCGATCATTTTCGATACATCTTGCAAACTCAATACTTCAGTCACGTTATCCCTACTTTCTTTGACAAATCGATCCGCAATGTTCATTTTGAGAAAAAATGAACAAAAGGTTATATCTACCATGACATTGTCAAAAAAGAAAGTCAAGCAAGAATTTACTGTCTTCTTGCTTGACTTTCACTAAATTTCTGTAGGGTCTGCATATTGGTCAATATCCTTTTGATAACGCCATAAACAAACAAAGTAAAAACATATTTGGAAAACCAGATAGATGCCACCGATCCTGCCATAAAATTGCCAGACCGGCAACTCTACCAACACTCTTAAAGCCGCCATAGCCACTGCAAAGTGCAGCAATGCAACAATCGTCGGCAGAAAATACATGACTTGCAATTGCCGACGGATCACGCCATGTCTTTCTTTTGAGGTCACACCTAACACGTGCAAAGAACGGTGATAAGCCCCATCTTTATCAAGATCAGCAAATAGACGGAAGTAAACAATCGATGCAGAGAAAATGAAGAAAACAGCCCCCAATAAAACTGTGATCATCAAGATAATGCCATTGCCCTGACGATTTTCTTGAAAGGTCCGAAATTTTGATTCATACATGATGTAAGGTGGAATATCAGCTGTAGCTTCTGCCCATTCCTTATCTGTCATGTCATTGACTTTATCACCCAAAGAAGCAGAAAGTGCATTCATCTGCGCTTCTTGTGCTGCATTTTCTTCGTCTAACTGCGCATTGATACGAGATACGAGGTCTGGATTATCTGCCCACTCTGGATAATCAAGCCAGATAAAGCCATAGGTATCTGTTGCACCAACTTTTGCTAAAGCTGTTTGCCAGTTTTGGTAGGTTTGATCAGTCACCACAGCTAGTCCATAATAGTTCAAAGATAACATGGAGGGACTATGAACAACAGTCATTTCTTCCTTTATCATCGTCTCCATACCAATTTCTACAGGATACTTCATTTCTCTTTCAGATTGCGGTGTAGCCAAAAGTTCTTTTCGTCTCGAGTAATTGGGACTTAATTCAAGAATTTGGTCATTTTCAATCGGCGCTGCTTCTTCATCGATTTGTGCCATCAATGTCTGATAATCGCTTTCCCTCATGACTGAAAACCCATTACTGCCATAAAAAGCATCTTCAGCGATTGCAGGTGTATCGGGTTGAATAAACACTGATAACAAATCGACATTGCCCGTCTTGGTTTGATACCCTTTCGCTTGGATCATGGCACCAACAGTGTCGGCTTTGTTTTGAATAAAGGCTTCATCTGAAGTCGAATGTGAAAAAAAGTAAGCCACACTGATGCCTTGGATCGAAGAAAAACTCGTACTTCCAATCGCCAGCATGACCGCAATTCCTACAAAAGCAACTGATGTACTAAGTGTGATCAAGCTGTACATTACAGCGTTGTCTCGCATACGAAAAAGCCACTCACTGATCGTCAGCATATTGATTCCTTGTAAGAACTTTGCTCTTTTTTTTATGCGCTTCAAAAAGAAAACACTAAACTGATGAAAACTGACCATGGTTCCTGCAACGGTCAATAATACACCTGCCATCAAGCTGAGCATACTCGTAGAAATAAGGCTAAAATAAAAGACGCATCCATAGCCAGCAATCAACAGTCCAAGTCCCATAAGTGCGAGACTCCAATGACTTTTGGGTTCAGGACGGGGTTTTTCATCTTCTTTGATCAACGAAACGATTTTTTCTCCTTGCAATGTCCGCGTTGCGATAAATGAAATACTCCAAAAAATCAGCACGTAGACAATGAATGTCAAACATACACTGATTGCCGGCACAAGAAATGTCAACCCATGGGTCAGATGCATCACATTTTGCGCAATCAACAGCAGAAGCTTGGTACTGATAATGCCCAAAAGAATACCGCAAATTGTCGCCAATGTACCCAACAGTGCATTTTCAATAAAAAGAATCCGACGCAGATCCTTTTCCCTAATCCCAAGGATCAAATAAATGGCCAGATCTCTTTTGCGGCGCTTCAAGAAGACGACAAATGTATACCATAAAAATAATAACGATAACAAAGCAATCACGACCAACGCAGTCGCCATCCCCATTTTCGACAAGTCAGAAATCGTCCCACTATTAGAAATTTCTTGTCTCATTTGGGGATGAAACAACAGCAAACTAAAGATGTAAAAAACAAGTGCAGCGAAAGTGCTGCTGATAAAATAGGCGGCATAGGTGCGAAAATTCCCTTTGAGGTTACGAATGATCAACTGTCTGAAATTCATGGCGACGTCCTCCTAAATGCGCAAGTACATCAAGAATTTTTTGATAAAACTGCTGTTGGTCACTGCCGCGATACAGCTCATTGTACAACTTTCCATCTTTGATAAAGACAATACGGTCAGAAAAACTAGCAGAATAAGGATCATGGGTGACCATCATCGTGGTCACTTTGCGTTGTTTATTCATTTGGCTCAAAATATCCATTACGTCACGGGCTGCTTTTGAATCCAAATTCCCAGTAGGTTCATCTGCCAGTAATAATTCAGGTTGGTGGATCAAGGCCCGTGCTATGGCTACGCGTTGCTGTTCACCACCAGAAAGCTGATATACACGTTTATCTGCTTTCTCTGCAATGCCTAGTTCATCAAGAAGCGCTGCACAACGGGTTTTCATTTCAACTACTGGTACCCGGTCTAATGTCAGCGGCAGCATGACATTTTCAGCCACCGTCAAAGGCGCCAAAAGATTGTAGTTTTGAAAAACGAAACCCAACTGTTGTCGACGAAAAAGAGCCAGTTCATCTTTTGACAACGTTAAAGGTTCTATCCCTTTGATCAACAAACTGCCAGAAGTTGGTCGATCTAATGTCGCAACTAAATTGAGCATCGTCGTTTTGCCGCTTCCTGATGGTCCCATAATACTAATAAATTCACCTTCTGGTACATGTAAATCAATTTGTTTCAAGACATCAACAGCTATTTCACCTGTATATGTTTTATTGATATTCTTTAATTCTAATAAGGTCATTTCAATCACTCCTCTTGCCAATAGTGTATCAGGATAAGACAAAAAAAGTTAACGATTGTCTGATAGAAAGCTTACAGATTTGTAAGAAACCTAGTCCATCACACCTCATTAAATGTGATGGTCACCTGAGTACCAACGCCTTGCCTGGAGGAAATATCAACAGAAATCGCCAATTGTTCAGCAATCAACTGAACCAAATATAGCCCCATTCCTGTGGCTTCACCTGTTGTACGACCGTTGTCTCCTGTGAAGAAAGGCCGAAAGATCCGTGGCAAATCATTATCCGGAATCCCGCACCCAGCGTCTGTAATGGTTAACGTCTTATGCTGATTATCCAACGTAAATACCAAATATCCTTCTTGATCAGAGTATTTGATTCCGTTACTGATCAATTGATACAACAGGATCATCAACCATTTTTTATCTGAGGTCACCACAAAATCCGTTTCATGATTGACTTTGGGATAAACGTGATAACGGATGAAACTGCGCTTTTGTTCACTGATGCTCTCTTTGACGATCTGCAGCAACGAAACCGGCTCAATCAAAAAATCTTCTGTAAAATTTTCTAAGCGAACAAAATTAAGGGCGGTCGACAAGCCGCTTCTTAAACGATCCGTTTCTGCCAGCAAATCTTCGCTGTCTATTTGTTCGCTTTCAGCCATCATGGCCAAAACCGCGACTGGTGTTTTCATTTGATGCACCCAAATATGCATAAACTTGATATGCATCTGATAATGTTGCTCCAATGCAGTCAGCTGCTGCTGGACCTGCTGATGCTCTGTCATGATATGATGCTGAAGTCTTTTTGATACAAATCCATTGCTTTTTTGCTGAACATGTCCCGTTTGCAAAAAACGATAAAAACCACGATCAGATCGGTAAAAGAGATATAAGACAATGACATGGAGTAAAACAATCAGCAACAGCCCATACATCATGATATTGATACCACGATAACCATCCAACCAAACCAATAGAATCAACAGTCCGATGGCGCAAGTTTCTACCAACAACATTGGCATCTGTGCTCTAAGAAATATTTTCATCGGTCCGCACCATCAACAAATAATGCATACCCTTTGCCGCGAACAGTTTGGATTGGATCCACCAACCCTAAATTGGTCAATTTCTTTCGCAAACGCCCGATGTTGACTGATAACGTATTGTCGTCGACAAATCGTTCATCATCCCAAAGTTTACTCAAAATTCTTTCTCGCTTGACGATCTCCGGATATGCTTTGATCAGCAATAGCAGCAATTCTCCTTCTCGAATAGTCAGTAACGCTTCGTTTGTTTGAAATGTCATTTTTAGCGCTTCTGGATAATAGACCAAATCCCCAGCCTGGACATTTCTGGCGCGAGCGGCTTGGGCATAATCGCCATAAACACGTCGAATATGACTTTTGATTTTTGCCAACATCAACTCAAAAGAAAAGGGTTTGACCAAAAAATCATCTGCCCCATATTCTAAAGCCATCACTTGATCCATATTGCCATCTCGGGCAGAAATAAATACTATAGGGACCAATGATTGTTCGCGAATTTTTTGACACCAATAAAAGCCATCATAATATGGCAAATTCACATCCATCAATACCAAATCAGGCTGTATCCTGTCAAATTCAGCCAAAACTTGATCAAATCGTTGCGGAATAAACGTTTCATAGGCATACTTTTGCAATTGATCACCGATCATTTTAACAAGTGATTGATCATCCTCGACAACAAAAATCTTCATTTTATCCCTCCTCATCCTTTCATTTTAGCAAAAGTGGTCTCAATAATCAGAAAAATAGCAGATTTTTTCCACTTATTTATTGTAAGCAAAAATATTTTATAGTATACTACCATTTGTGACCAAAACTTACATTTAAACAAAGGTGGAAAACCATGAAAAATATTTTAGTTGTTAAAGCAAACAATCGTCCTGATGGGGTATCAGCAAAAATGTTCGATACATTCGTTGAAAACTTGGACACAAACAATGTAATGGTTGATACATTTGATGTCTATGCACAATCTATGCCTTATATCGGTCAAACATTGTTTGAAGCTTTCGGCAAACTAGCCCAAGAACAAGCGTTGAATCAAGAAGAACAAGAATTGATGACAGTACGTCAAGAGGTAATGAATAAATTTGCTGCGGCAGATACCATCGTTTTTGCTTTCCCAATGTGGAACTTAACGATTCCAGCAGCCCTACACACATTCATCGACTACATCTTCCAAGCGGGCTTCACGTTCTCTTACAACGAAGATGGATCAATGAACCAATTATTAAAAGACAAAGAAATCGTCCTATTGAATGCCCGTGGTGGGGTTTACTCTGGCGAAATGAGCGTGATGGAAAATGCTGTCACATTTATGGAAAAAGTTTTTAACGGGATGTTTGGTATGACGATCACTGATGAAGTCATTATTGAAGGTCATAACGCAGACCCTTCTAAAACAGCGGACATTATCGCTGAAGGATTAGAAAGAGTTGCCGCAGCCGCGAAGAAATTTTAATTGACGCATGAAAAACCTTGGTCGCATCAAGCGCCCAAGGTTTTTTTACCTTTTTTTCATTGAATATAATTTATCAGTGACTGATCCTCTTTCTTTGATCGTTGGCAACAACTTATTTGGATCAATCAGTTCAATTTGTTTTCGTTTAAGAAACAGCAAGATACTATACAACATGTCTCTTTCTTTGGAATCTGCTTGATAGTACGCTTGCAGATCCAATATATATTCTTTGCCATTCTTCGTAGAAACAACTAATTGAAAAGATTCATACATGATGGACAACATTCGTGGCGTATAGGCATTGATAATACCCGTCCCAATTGAAGGATCTACCCGAAATGCGGTACAGTCGACCTTGATCGATCGTATATCATGATAAGGAACCAGTTTTTCTGACCGATGAAATAAACTCTTTAACGGCAAAATATATCTCGAAAAAGACGTTGTTTGATAGATCGGACAGTGGATACCCGTTTTTGACAATTGCCAATACGTATACAGACGCGTAAGTTGAAAAGGTTGTATCATCACAAAAAGCGGATAAAGAACAAACTGACAACAGATACCACAGACAATCATGACAAGCGCTTGTGTAGAGTCACTGAGGGCCGCTGCAAAAAACAACAGCATCATCAACGTTGGCAACAAAATATATATAATTGCAATTGTTTGGTGACGTAATCTGCCAAATGTGTAAGGAAAATGCAAATAGGCCTCTCCTGTAATCAGCTCATCCAAGGATATATCTAAAATACCACTTAGAACAATCAAATTTTCAATACTTGGTAGACTTTCTTGATTCTCCCATTTTGAAACAGATTGTCTAGATATAAACATTTGCTCCGCTAACACAGCTTGGGAAATACCTTGTGCTTTACGAAATTTCGTAATATTTTCACCAATATTCATCGTGCCCCACTCCTTCATTTCGATAAACAAAGTATCTCATAGTAATAATAAAAACACCCGCACTTATTAGTTGCATCCTTATTATATCAGCCTTTCCACCGTAAATCAGGTAGTTCCGCGACTTCCCCTTCCTGATAACCATCCCCTGTCACGACCAAAAAAATATGTTCCATGCTGAAGAAACCAGTCAGGGAACATATTCAAAACTTCTGATAAACATAAAAAAGATTATGCCTCTAGAATTTTCTCCAACAATTGCGGATCAAAGGTTTGCTTTTTCAGCATTGCGATCTCAAAACTATAAGGTGCCTTTTTGTTCTTTTTGTCTTCACCCACATAAGGTGTTTCAAGAATTTTAGGCAAATGTGCCAACTTCTCATGGTGAACGATTCTGTTCAGCACTTCAAACCCAATCGTCCCAAAGCCAATATTGGCATGTCGGTCTTTATGGCTGCCTTGTGGATTTTTTGAATCATTGACATGGACCACTTTCAAACGATCCAATCCAATGACTTTATCAAATTCATGTAAGACACCATCGAAATCTTCTTTGATATTGTATCCCGCATCATTGGTATGACATGTATCAAACGTCACGGATAGTTTCTCGTTTAATGTGACACCATCAATGATCGCCGCCAATTCTTCAAAGGTGCGACCGATCTCCGTTCCTTTACCCGCCATTGTTTCCAATGCTATTTGGGCCGTTTGCTCTTTCTCCAGTACTTCATTTAATCCCTTAATGATCTGTTTGATGCCGGCTTCTGGTCCTGCACCAACATGGGCACCTGGGTGCAAAGTGATTTGTGTAGCGCCTAATGCTTGCGCACGTTGTATTTCTTCTCTTAAAAAAGATACAGCAAAACCAAAATTCTCAGGTTTGATCGTATTGCCTAAATTGATGATATACGGTGCATGGACAACGATATTTGACAAGCCATGAGCGGCCATATAGGATTGTCCTTGTGCAATCATCATCTCTTCCACAGGTTTGCGCCGTGTGTTTTGCGGTGCACCTGTATAGATCATAAATGTAGAGGCATCATAACTAGCCGCTTCTTCTGCTGCCCCTAACAACATTTTCTTTCCACTCATCGAAACGTGTGAACCAATCAACATTTTTATTTTCCTCCTAAAAATCAATTCTTCATTATTATGACAGCGGCCAACAATTTTGGCGATATTTCTGCTCATCATATTCCTTTCACGCCAGTCCAAAAATAATCAATACCATGGTCATCAATGGCATACTGATCAAAAAACTAGCCGAAGAAACAAACCCGACTGCTTCTTCTTCCATTCCAGCCAATACAGCATTGATTACCCCAAACAGCGGAATCGGTGCAAAAACAAGCAGACACAAGACCGGTTTTAACAACATCGGTATGGGTAATAGATAAAACAATGAACATAATACAACCGCAGAACCATAGCGCAGGACCAAAATATTGATCACGGTTTTGGTGGTATGTTTTGGCAAACGGAAATCTAAGAATAAACCAATCATAAACATCGATAAAAATGTGTTGGCCAAACCAATCGGTTGGACTAACCCCAAAAAGGCGTCCGGTAGGTGCCAATCGACACTGCGAATGAGCAGCATCAATAAGTAAACGGTAAATGTGGGAGACCGCAACAGATTCAACAAAATTTTTCCTGGTTCAAAAGAGGTTCGTTTCTTTAATATAAATTCGATCAAAACCGTTGTTCCGCCCGCCAACATAATACTATTGCCCATATCGAACAATGAAATCAATGGAATCCCTAGCGGATAGAAACTTTGGGCAAAAGGAATGGCAAAATTACCAATGTTAAAACCTGAACCACAATACATGGCAAATTGCTGCAACGCATTATTTTCTTTGCGGGTCATCAAGCATGCAATCACTATTTGTCCAATCGTTATCACGACTGCAATAAAAATCAAGCTTAAGGCTTCGACTTGGATCTCCATCTGTGCCAAATTCAAGATGATGGCTGCGGGTAATGTGATATTGAGGATGATTTTGGAAAGGATCGATCCATCCGCTTTCGAGAGGATAGCCATACGCTTCATCACATACCCCAGCAAAATCATACTGAAAAGCCCCACTACATTGAGAATGATCTGTCCCATTTTTTTATTCTATCCTCCCATGCCACATGATGAAAAAAGCGAACCAGAGATTTGGCTCGCTTTTTGATTAAAATGTTAACAAGAAATACTTTTTCTTCCCACGACGAATCACGACATATTTGTCACCGATACGATCAGCCTCTGATAAAACATAGGTAAGATCTTGTTGGCGCTCGCCATTGATATAAATCGCACCATTTTGGATATCTTCTCTAGCTTGACGTTTTGACGCTTCGATTTTCGCAGTTGTCAAAATTTCCACTAATGTCAAATCATCGGCAGCAGCTACTTGGTACGTTGGTACGCCTTTAAATCCTTGCGCGATTTCATCCGCGTTCAATTCTTTGATATCCCCACTAAATAAACTTGCCGAAATATGGACAGCTTGTTCATACGCCGCTTCTCCGTGGACTAATGTCGTCACTTCTTTTGCCAAAGCTTTTTGCGCCACCCGAGATTCAGGGGCTGCTTGGAACTCTGCTTCGATGGCTGCAATCTCATCAAGAGATAGAAAAGTAAAGAATTTCAAGAATTTCACTGCATCACGATCATCGGTATTGATCCAGAATTGATAAAATTCATAAGGTGTCGTTTTTTCAGCATCTAACCAGACAGCATTGCCTTCAGTCTTACCAAATTTGGTTCCATCCGCTTTAGTGATCAATGGCATAGTCAATCCAAATCCTTGCACTTCACGTTCGCGGCGCAACAATTCGATTCCAGATGTGATATTTCCCCACTGGTCACTTCCGCCTAACTGGAGCAGGCAGCCATGTTCATCGTATAGATTTAAGAAATCATATGCTTGTAACAATTGGTAAGCAAATTCTGTGTAAGAAATACCAGATTCAATTCGGCGTTTGACACTTTCTTTGCTCATCATATAATTGATGGTAAAGTTTTTACCAATATCACGTAAGAAGTCGATTAGTTTCAATTCGCCTAACCATTCATAGTTGTTGGCAATAAGCGCTGGATTCGTTTGATCATCAAAGTCAATAAATCGTGACAATTGGCTTTTGATACTTTGGGACCATGCTAAAACAGTATCCAATGTATTCAATTGGCGTTCTTGATCTTTAAAAGATGGATCACCGATCATACCCGTACCACCGCCAACTAGCGCAATCGGTACATGGCCATTTTGTTGGAATCGACGCAGCATCAAGATTGGCAATAAATGACCAATATGCAAGCTGTCTGCAGTCGGATCAAACCCAATATATAATTTCACAGACTCTTCATTCAATTGTTTGGTCAATGCTGCTTCGTCTGTTGTTTGATGAACCAAGCCACGAAGCTTTAGTTCTTCAAAAAAGTCTGTACTCATGTATTCTCCTCCTAAATAATTGCTTCATTGTTCATATTAACTGAAAATCAAGGGAATGAAAAGAGTTAACCGGAAATCAACTTGCAAAAATCTGCGATCTCTAGCAAAAACGCTCTACACTACGTGCCTACCTTGAGATTTCCGAATAATTTATAGCTGTTCCTACATGGTTGTCATTAGGGTGCTATTCAAGCGAGCCGATTTTTGCTATAATACAACGGAATATAAATTAATTTATTGAGGTGACTCTTTTGTCCCAGAAAAACGAGCAAAACAGAAAAACGAAGCAAAAAAATGGCGGTTGGTTTTATGTCAATATCAGCTTGCGTGTCCTCCATTCCCTATTGCTGGTGGCGATTTCTCTGCTGATTTTAGGTGGTTCACTGGCACTAGGAATAGGTGCTGGCTATTTTGCCTATCTTGTGGAAGATACAGCTGCTCCTTCAAAAGACGAATTGGCAAAGGAATTGACCGATATTACAGAAACATCGCAGCTAGCTTACGCAGATGGCAGTAAAATTGCAACGATCCGTTCTGATCTGATGCGAACTTCAGTCAATTCAGATGAAATCTCAGACTATTTGAAAAAAGCGATCATCGCGACTGAAGATGAGTACTTCAATGAGCATAATGGGGTCGTACCCAAAGCGGTCGTGCGGGCTTTGCTTTCTGAAGCAACTGGTTTTGGCGGCAGCGGCGGCTCAACTTTGACGCAGCAATTGGTCAAGCAACAGATTTTGACCAATGAAACTACCTTTAAACGCAAAGCCAATGAAATCTTACTGGCGATGGAAGTGGAAAAATTTTTCAGTAAAGATGAGATTGTAACGATGTATTTGAACATCTCCCCTTTTGGCCGTAACAATAAAGGACAAAACATAGCCGGTGTCCAAGAAGCTGCGCAAGGAATTTTTGGTGTCAACGCAGCGGATCTAACATTGCCGCAAGCTGCTTTTATCGCAGGTTTGCCGCAAAGTCCAATCGTCTATAGTCCTTATACCAATACAGGTGAAATCAAAGAAAATCTGTCCGCCGGTTTAGAAAGAAAAGATTTTGTGCTTTTCAGTATGTATCGCAACCACGATCTTACAAAAGAAGAGTATGAGGAAGCACTCAGCTATGATTTAAAACAAGACTTCAAGCAACAACAAGCAATCGAACAAACGGATCAAAGTTTCCTATATTATACCGTCTTGAATGAAGCCAAAGATATCATCGCGCAACAGTTGGCCAAAGACGATGAAATCAGTGATGAAGAATATGCCAAAGATGAAACATATCAAAAATATTTAGAACTTGCACAACAAAAACTGGTCAATGGCGGGTATACTGTCACCTCTACGATCGACAAAGGCATTTACAATGCCATGCAAGATGCCGTAGATAAATACGGTTATATGCTGGATAATTGGGGTGATGCCACGATTGAAGTCGGCAATGTGATGATGGACAATGCCACAGGTAAGATTTTGGGCTTTGTAGGCGGTCGGGATTATAATGAAAATCAATTTAACCATGCATTTGATGCCCAGCGTCAAGCAGGATCAAGCATTAAACCTATGCTTGTTTACGGTCCAGCAATCGAACAAGGTTTGATTGGTTCTGAATCGATGGTATCTGATTACGCAGCCAAATGGCGTACGGGAGAAAATGCGGGTGAAACGATCGCTAATGCCACGAATACTGGAACGAATACTTTTATGTCGATTCGAGACTCTTTGGAAGTATCTAGTAACATTGCTGCTACCAATATTTTCCAAGACCTTTGGGAAGCTGAAGGCGATCATTTCTATTCTTACAGCAATTACTTAAGCAAAATGAACTATCCTGAAGATAACAGCTGGGCATATGAATCGGCACCTTTGGGCGTCACCAATGTGACAGTCGCTACACAAACCAATGGGTTTCAAACACTGGCGAATAATGGTGTTTACGAACAAGGCTATCTGATTGAATCAATCAAAGACAACGATGGTGAAGTATTGTATCAACATGAAGCCAACCCTGTACAAGTCTTTTCTGAAGCTACTGCTTCAATCATGACTGATATGATGCGCAGTGTGATCGATGAACAAAAAACAAGTCCATTCAAATCAATTATCAGCGGCCTGGATTATAATTTGGGCAATGCTGACTGGGTCGGCAAAACAGGTTCAACCAATGACTACTCTGATTCATGGCTGGTGGTTTCCACCCCGTCGATCACGATTAGTAGTTGGGCTGGCCGAGATGACAACAAAGGAACAGACAATACCGCAGGGACAAGAACCGCCAATTATATGGCGTACTTGATCAACCGCATATACCAAACCAACCAAGAAGTTTTTGGTCTCGATCAAACATTCAAACTATCCAGTGATGTCAAGAAAGTCGAAGTGTCTAAAGCAACAGGTACCCTACCTGGTGGCTCAGTGACCGTTGATAAGACCAGCATTGCCAATCCATCAGCAAAAGTCACCTCTTACTGGGCAACTGGCGGACCAAGTACAGTCAGTTTTGATTTTGGCATCGGTGGATCAGATGCGAACTACAGCAACTACTGGAAAAAAATCGCACCTGCTGCGGCAAAAACAACTACTGCTACTAGTACCAATACGAATACCAATAACAATAGCAACACCAATAACAATTCTTCTACTGAGAAAAAAGATGAAGATGATGACGGTGATGACACCGCAAAAGAAACAACAGAGAATGACGAGAAAGAAAACGACTGATCAGCGGATGCTGGTCAGTTTTTTTTGCCAAAAAAAAAGCTTCATTTCATCCCTTACGCGTAATCGAAATAGACTTACTTGCAAGGAGTGAACATGAAGCTTTATTTTTTATGAGATAACTTGAAATTATTTTGTTGAACTTTTTTCTGAAATACCGTAAGGCAAGATAATCGTTTTTTGTTCTACTTCTTCTTTGTTCATCATTTTCGTCAACAGACGCATAGCAACAGCACCCATATCATAAAGAGGTTGTGTTACGCTTGAAAGACGTGGACGAGCAGCTTCTGCCAATAACGAGTTGTTGCTAGTAATGATTTCAAAGTCTTCAGGTACTTTGATTCCTTTGTCTAATAAGCCGTCTAAAATACCGATGGCCAATTCATCATCCGTTACATAAGCTGCAGTTGCACCGCTATTGATAATACGATCCACAATAGCTAAGCCTTCTTTGAAGCTGTATGGTGATTCAAAAATCAAGCCTTCAGAGTAAGATAAGTCATTTTCATTCAAGGCATCTTTGTACCCTTTCAAACGGTTTTGACCATTGATTGGATCAATCAATGCACCACTGACAAAGGCGATTTTTTGATTATTTTTCGCTAACAAAGACACAGCATCTTTAGTGGCAGCTGTATAATCAATGTTGACACTGCCAACTTGTTCATCTGGATCGATCGAGCCAGCCAAAACAACTGGTGTTTTTGAACGAGAAAATTCGCCGCGGATCTCATCAGTGATCCGATGGCCCATGAAGATCACGCCATCTACTTGTTTTGCCAACAAGTTATTCAATACATTGACTTCTTTCATGGTATCGCCGTCTGAGTTTGCCAAAATAATATTGTATTTATACATGGTTGCTACATCATCGATTCCACGTGCAAGTGAAGAAAAGAACATATTGCTGACATCAGGAATGATGACACCCACAGTTGTTGTCTTTTTGCTTGCCAAACCACGAGCAACAGCATTTGGACGGTAATCCAAGCGGTCGATCACTTCTAGCACTTTCTTACGGGTTGCTGGTTTTACATTGGGATTGCCGTTAACGACCCGCGACACAGTTGCCATTGACACATTTGCTTCCCTTGCAACATCGTAAATTGTAATTGTTTGTTTTTCCATGATATATCTCCCTTATTCTATTTTCAGAAAATCTTATTTACATTTCTTTGATAGAATAGCAAACTTTTAACAGATTTGCAACCGTTTTAATTTCGTTTTCATGAAAACTTAGCTATTTTCCCAGAGTTCTTTGTCTATTCTTTTCCAAAGCGTGTTAAAATAGATTATATTACGTGAAAGAAGGAATTCTCAATGAATAAAAAGAAAATGTCAGAGTTGAATCAATGGCTCAAAGAAAATGGTGCTGATGCTGGATATATTTCAAATCCTGCCACGATTGCGTATTTTTCAGGTTTCAAGAGCGATCCTCATGAACGTGTATTGGCTTTGTTTTTATCCCCTGACAAAGACCCTTTCCTATTTACCCCTGCACTTGAAGTGGAAGAAGCCAAAAACAGCGGCTGGCCATTTGATGTTGTCGGTTATTTAGATAGTGAAGATCCTTGGGATAAAATCAGCCAAGAACTTACGACACGGTATCAATTACGTCGGCTTGCTTTAGAAAAAAACGATTTATCGGTTGAACGTTATGAAGCATTGAAAACACGATTGCCTCAAACAGACTTTCATTTAGATGTGACGCCTATGATTCAAACGATGCAATTGACTAAAACAGCGAGTGAGATCGAGTTATTGCTTGAAGCTGGCTCTTGGGCAGATGTCGCTTTTGAGATTGGCTTTGCTGCTGTTAAAGAAGGCGTGAGCGAAAGTGCGATCGTTGCAGAAATCGAATATGAATTGAAAAAACGAGGCGTTTCCCACATGTCCTTTGACACAACCGTCCTAGCAGGCGACAATGCTGCTAGTCCGCATGGTGTACCTGGCGATCGTCGCATCAAAGCCAATGAATTGGTATTGTTCGACCTTGGTGTCATTTGGAAAGGCTATTGCAGTGATGCAACCCGCACAGTTGCCTATCACGAGCCAACAACATTACAACGCAAAATCTATGATATTGTATTAGAAGCAGAACAAACGGCTCAAGCCGCTGTTAAACCCGGAATCACTGCTGGTGAGTTAGATCAAATCGCTAGAGATGTCATTACTGGATATGGTTACGGAGAATACTTCAATCATCGTCTTGGACACGGCATTGGTACAACCGTCCATGAATTCCCTTCACTGATCACCGGCAATGACCTAGTGATTCAAGAAGGCATGTGCTTCTCGATCGAACCAGGTATCTACATGCCTAATCAAGTTGGTGTACGTATCGAAGATTGTGTTTACGTCACAAAAGACGGTTGTGTACCATTTACAAAAACAACCAAAGAATTACAAATTTTATCATAAAACAGAAGATTGATAAGGAGGATCCTATGGCTAAGAAAGCATTAGTTTTAGGCGGTACACGCTTTTTCGGGAAACACTTGGTCTATGCACTGCTTGACCAAGGAATGGCTGTCACGATCGCTACCAGAGGGAAAACGGCTGATCCATTCGGTGACCAAGTCAAGCGACTAGTCTTTGATCGAACCAATGCATCAAGTATTAAAGATGTATTGACGAAAGAAACATACGATATCGTTTTTGATAATATTGCTTATAGTGCGAAAGATGTCGAAAACTTACTGAAGCATGTGTCGACCCAGCGTTATGTAGTCACCAGTTCCATGTCTGTTTATCCAGACTTGCACCCTGATATGCAAGAGCGTGATTTTCAACCACTAGAACACGATGTCCGATTGGCGGAATCCGATCTGTTGCCATATGGTGAGGGAAAACAAACCGTGGAAACGATTCTTGCCAAATGTTACCCTCATGTGTCCGCAACCTTCGTGCGCTTTCCCTATGTGATTGGTCGAGAAGATTATACGAAGCGTTTCGCCTTCTATTTAGAAAAGCTTGTAAACCAAGAACCGATGGCTATTGACAATGCCGGCAGTCAAATGGCTTTTGTTGATGCAGTGGAAGCTGGTCGTTTTCTGGCTTTCTTAGGCACTAGTGATTACACAGGCCCAATCAATGGCGCTTCAAAAGGAACGATATCCATAGAAGAAGTGTTGAACTACGGAACCTCAAAAACCGGTTACGTGCCACGCTTCGCTGCAGATGGCGCGAAAGGCCCCTATAATGGAACACCCGCTTATTCAATCAATACATCCCAAGCAGATTCGATCGGTTTCGTCTTTTCGGCGCTGGAAGATTGGATCTATCAACTATGTGACTGGGAAATCAATCAAGCCTTAGAAAAAAGATAATAAAAAAGGAACCAACGTGATTCTTTCGTTGGTTCCTTTTGCTATCATCTGCGAAAAAAAGAAATTACGCTTCAGGATTATTTTTTTCTAATGTGTCTTTTAACTCTTCTTTCGCATCCTTAAAGTCTGCCTTGGCTTCTGTTGCTTCTGCTTTGGCTGTTTTTTTCACATCATCTGCGGTTTTATCCGCTTCTTTTTTTAAGTCAGCTGCGGCTGATTTGCCTTCTTTTTTTGCATCCTCAATAACAGGTTTTGCTTCATCAGCGCCTTCTTTAACAGTGTCCTTCATGTCTTGTGCAGTTGACTTTGCATCAATGATAATATCTTGTAAAGTGTCATCAGCATCTTCTTTGTTGTCAGCTGCAGTTGATTTGATCTCACTAGCTGACTTTTTGAAGCGTTCTGATAAATCGCCAGCTTGTTTCTTTAACTCTTCTACAGTATCACCTGAAGTATCAACAGCTGAATCTTTCAAATCTTCAACTTTGCCTGTTAAAGAACCGGTAAATTCTGATGCCTGGTCACTTAATTTGGCTGCTTTGTCTTTAGCAATATCAACCAAATCATTACTTTTTTCTTTCGCTAGATCACCATAATCTGACGCTTTATCTAAAAGATCATCCGCTTGTTTTGCCAGTTTGTTGCGCAAAGTTTTTCCTGATTCTGGCGCCAATAAAAGTGCTGCAGCAGCTGCTGCTGTTCCGCCAATGATCGCTCCTAATAAAAATCCACCTTTTTTACTCATATAAAGTCCTCCTTTTATTTTTGGTTATTTTTATCTTTAAAGAATTTCATCGCTGTTTGACCCACTTTACCAGCAACCGTCGCTTTAGCCGTCGTGCGACCCAGGCTGCCGACCCGCGTGATCAAATTTTTACCAGATACATTTAATTCAGATACACTGGTACTTAAGTCTGCCACAGCGGTGAATAATGGATCGATTGTTGCAACTTTTCCATTGACATCTTGTAAAAGCTCATTCGTTTTTACGAGTAGTCCTTCGACTTCTTTTGAAAGAATATCAACATCTTTGGTAATGACACGAATCGTGGTATTGGCTTCTTCTACCGTTTTATCCACCTTGGTCATCGTTTTACTCACTTGCATCAATAATCGTACAACAAAGACGACAAGTACGACAAATGCGATTGCCGCGATCAGTGCAGCAATTTCTCCTCCTGTCATAGAATGGCTCCTTCCCGATTTACTTATACTAAGAATAGCATTTTGCACCCTTTTCGACAAATAAAAGACAGTATGCAACAAAAAATAATCCGCTTTCATTCGTTTTGTGAAAAACAGGGCTGATCTGCCCTGTTTTCATCTTTCTATGCTTTGTTTTTTGGCTTGTCTTTTTTCTCAAGCGGCATGTTAGTTTCTGGTGCATCAGCTGCCAATTTCTTCCCCAAATCAATCAAATATTTTTTCAAATTATCTTTGACTTCAGGATGATTCAAGCCATATTCGATGCTGGTTTTCATAAACCCAAACTTATCTCCTACATCAAAACGTTTACCAGTAAATTGACGGGCAAACACACGCTGGGTTTTATTCAATGTATCAATGGCATCAGTCAATTGAATCTCATCTCCAGCACCTGGTGCTTGATTGGCTAAGATATCAAAAATTTCTGGTGTCAAAAGATATCGGCCAATAATCGCTAAATCACTTGGTGCTTTATCTGGTGAAGGTTTTTCGACGAAATTCTTTACATTATACAATCCTTTTTCAACTTGCATACCAGGATCAATGATTCCATACTTAGACGTATCTTCGTGGGGTACATCCATCACAGCAATGGTTGAGGCATGGGTCGTTTCGTAGTCATCGATCAACTGTTTGGTCAAAGGCACTTCGTCTTCCATCAAATCGTCTCCCAACATTACAACGAAGGGTTCATTACCAACAAAGGCACGGGCTTGTAAGACAGCATGGCCTAAACCTTTAGGATGTGATTGACGAATAAAGTGTAAATTGACATCGGTCGTTTCTTCTACAAGCTTTAATAATTCCGTCTTGCCTTTTTCTTTTAAATTCATTTCTAATTCTAAATTGGCATCGAAATGATCTTCAATCGGCCGTTTCGCTTTACCAGTTACGATCAAAATATCTTCGATTCCTGATTGTAAAGCTTCTTCAACAATAAATTGAATCGTCGGCTTATCGACGATTGGCAACATTTCTTTGGCCATTGCTTTCGTAGCCGGCAAAAACCGCGTACCTAATCCTGCTGCTGGAATCACTGCTTTTTTGACTTTCATATCATTCGCTCCCTTTATGCATCAATAATAGATTTATATTGTAAATTCATTTTCAACTTTACCATCACGCAACATAATATCTTTCGCAGCTTGATGAATATCTTTTCCTTCATACAAAACGGCATAGATTGTTTCTGTGATCGGCATATCTACTGACAATGCCTCTGCAAGTTCACGCGCCGCTTTGGTCGTGGAAACACCCTCTACGATCATGCCCATATTTTCTAAGACTTCGTCTAGACTATGCCCTTTGCCTAATAAGTTGCCGGCCCGCCAATTGCGTGAATGAACACTTGTACAAGTGACGATCAAATCGCCAACACCACTTAATCCAATAAACGTCAATGGATTCGCGCCCATGGCCACACCTAAACGGCTGATTTCGGCTAACCCCCGTGTCATAATGGCTGCTTTGGCATCATCGCCAAACCCAAGACCGGCAATGGCACCAGCGCCAATAGCAATGATATTTTTCAAAGCTGCCCCGGTTTCGACACCGATGACATCATTGTTGGTATAAATCCGGAAATAATCATTCATAAATAGATTCTGTACATATTTCGCTGCAGTTTCTTTTTCACTCGCCGCAGTGATTGTTGTAATATCACGAACAGCCACTTCTTCAGCATGGGAAGGACCAGAAAGAACGACAATATTTTGTCGTTTGTCTTGACTGATTTCTTCTGCCAACACTTCAGAGATCCGTTTATGCGTGCCTTGTTCCAATCCTTTTGACGCATGAATAATCATGGGTTTATTTTTGGTGATCATTGCAAATTCTTGGGCAACTGAGCGAATTGCTTTCGTTGGCACTACAAACAAAACTGCATCTGCATCTTCGATTGCTTCAGCCATTTCTTTACAACCCACAATATCTTGGGGAAGTTTCAAGTCAGGTAAGTAATGGCGATTCGTATGGTAATTATTGATTTCATCGATTTGTGCGGGGTTATTCCCCCAAATCGTCACTTCGTGTCCATTTTCAGATAAGACTTTTGCCAGTGCAGTCCCCCATGAACCAGGTCCTAAAACGGCTATTTTTTGTTTCACTATGGAAACCTCCTCATAATATTACTACGTTTGATGCCACTTGCCTATTTTAGCATATTTCTAAAAAAATAACTCTTATATTAAATATTGATTACTTCCATAACCACGATTATAATCTTTTGGCGCTTGTTTTTTACGGCGCCAAACCAGGACAACGATTGCGCCTACAAATAACAATGCAGATAAAGCTTGCGATACCCTGATATCTCCGATCAAATAAAGACTATCCGTCCGCATTCCCTCAATGAAGAAACGACCAAAACCATACCAGATCAGGTAGCCTAGGAAAACTTCGCCTTCTTTTAATAAACCTCTTTTTTTGCGCAAAAAGATCAATACGATAAAGCCAATCACATTCCAGACAGATTCATATAAGAAAGTTGGTTGTCGATATGCTTCATCGATATACATATTATCAATAATAAACTTTGGCAAATACAAACTCTCCAAAAATGCGCGGCTGACTTCAACCCCATGGGCTTCATGGTTCATGAAGTTGCCCCAACGACCGATCCCTTGCGCCAACAGCACGCTAGGCGCAGCAATATCTAAAAAGGTCCAAGTCGAGATAAAATTTCGGCGACAGAAAAAGTATAGCCAAATCCCCCCGGCAATCAATGCACCATAGATGGCGATCCCTCCGGAACGAATATTGAATATCTGTGCCGGATCATTCAAATAATACGGAAGATCAAACAATATATAATACAAGCGCGCGCCAATGATAGATACAGGTAAACCAATCAACATAAAGTCTGTTACATCGTCGCCCTTTAAACCCACACGGACTGCTTCTCTGGTACTCAACCACATGGCAATGATCACACCAGATACTATAATGATCGCATACCAGTAGATTGGTAATCCAAATAATTCAAATGCCACACGATTTATTAAAGCTAACATTCATCTAACTCCTTTTAATTCCCAGAATTTTCTTCGATCAGTTGTGTTAATCGGTTTTCAAATGTTTTGGTTGCATCATACCCCATCGTTTTGGCCCGGAAGTTCATCGCGGCTACTTCGATAATGATTGCGACATTTCGTCCCGTCTTGACAGGAATTTTGATTTGCGGAACATCTACACCGCCGATTTCAACCGTCGTATCATCGGTCCCTAGGCGATCATATTTCTTGTCTTTCGCCCAAGCCTCAAGATAAACGGCAACTTGTACTTGCATATAACCACGGACAGCACTAGCACCAAAGAGATTCATCACATCAATGATGCCAATTCCGCGGATCTCAATCAGATGTTGAAGGATCTTAGGCGGCTCACCCACCAATGTCAACTCATCTTGTTTATAAACATCGACACGGTCATCGGCGATCAAACGATGTCCCCGCTTGATCAATTCCAAAGCTGTTTCACTTTTTCCGATACCGCTATCACCTTGGATCAAAACCCCTAGGCCATAGACATCTACCAGCACACCATGGACACTAGTGCGTGATGCTAACCGACCATCTAGGAAGCTAGAAAGTTCCCCCTGAAGTCTTGATGTGGAGATTGGCGAACGCAGCAATGCGATATTGTTTTCACGGCACGCTTGGATCATTTCTGCTTGAACTGCTAATCCTCTTGATACAATAAATCCTGGCGTGTCTTCTGCGCACATTTTACGCATGACCATCAACCGTTCTTCTGGCATCATTCGTTCAGCAAACGTGATTTCCTTGCTGCCGAATAACTGCAGACGGTCGTGTGAGTAATAATTAAAATAACCTGTCAATTCCAAGCCAGGACGTGAGATATCCCCTGTAAATATCTCCCGTTCTAAACTCGTTTCATTGCCTTCGATGATTTCTAATTTTAACGCCTCAGCCAGTTCACTGACTTTGACTGTTTCTGCCATTTGATTCCCTCTTTTCCAATCTGTTGTCATTCTTCGCGTGTTTTTACACGCTATTCTTGTTCTATTTTATCATTCTATGAGAAAAGATACTACCTTCGCTTTCGGGTGGTCTCATTCTTTTTGTTTTGTGTTATGATTTATGCTAAGGAGGGGAAAATATGAAATTTTCAGACTATACTTACCAAAGACCAGATTTTCCATCATATCAAGAGGAATACAACCAAGCGTTATCTGCATTAAAAGATGCGGACTCATTGGCTTTTGCAAAAGAAGCAGTCGACACATTGAACCGTTTAAGAGGAACCATCGATACCGCAGCAAATTTAGCATCTATCCGTTACTCAATCAATACCAACGATGCTTTCTATGAAGCAGAGGACGAATTTTGGAATACCTATCAGCCCCATTTTGAGGCTTTGGATTTCAAGTTTTATCAAACATTGTTGACATCGCCCTTATTGCCAGAATTAAAAGAAATCTATCCTGAGACTTTATTTCTTTTTGCAGAAAGCCGCGTCAAACTATTCGATGAATCTCTGATTGAACTCTTCCAAAAAGAAAATCAATTGTCATCAGACTATGGCAAACTAGTTGCCTCTGCTCAAATCGAATTTCAAGGTCAGGTGTATACTTTGGCACAATTACGGCCATTCACGGAAAATAAAGACCGTAAAATCCGTCAGGAGGCTTTTGAAAAACAAACCGCTTTTTTTGCTGATCATGAAACTGAGTTCGATCAAATTTACGATGATATGGTCCAAGTTCGAACAGAGATTGCTCAAAAGCTGGGTTTCAGCAATTATGTTGAATTTGCCGATACTCAAATGAATCGTTGGGATTATGATCGCCAAATGATCGAAACCTATCGACAAGAAATTTTAGAAAAAGTTGTGCCGATCACTCAAAAATTGTATCAACGACAAGCTGAACGCAATCAGCTGGATCATGCCACTTATATTGATTTACCATTGGTTTATCCAACAGGAAATGCAACGCCAAAAGGTACACCAGAAGCGTTAGTGGAAAAAGCACGGATCATGTACCACGAAATGTCACCTGAAACTGGAGAATTCTTTGATTTCATGGTTGAACATGATCTATTAGACCTACTCAGTAAAAAAGGCAAGCAATCTGGTGGCTACTGTACCTTTATTCAAGACTATCAGTCACCATTTATTTTTGCCAACTTCAATGGCACATCAGGGGATGTCGATGTCTTGACGCACGAAACCGGCCACGCCTTCCAAGCATTTTCATCTCGTTGGATCAAAGAACCTGAAATCTTGTTTCCAAACTTCGAATCTTGCGAGATCCACTCCATGTCTATGGAATTTATTGCATGGCCATGGATGGACAGCTTCTTTGAAGATGAAACAGAAAAGTACAAATTTGCACATCTTGCAAGTGGTTTGCAGTTTTTACCTTATGGTGTATTGGTCGATCACTTTCAACAAGAAGTATATGAGCATCCTAATTGGACACCTGAACAACGAAAACAATGTTGGCGCGAATTAGAAAAACAATATTGTCCTGAGCGTGATTACGTTGAAATGCCTGATTTAGATCGTGGTTTGTATTGGTTCCGTCAAGGACACATTTTTGAATCACCATTTTATTATATTGATTACACATTGGCTCAAGTCTGTGCTTTCCAATTCTGGTATCGATTTATCGTTGCCCAAGACGAAACAGCTTGGCAAGATTATTTAGCCATCTGTCAAGTTGGGGGAACAAAAACATTCCTTGAAATTTTATCGTTGGCCCATCTACGCTCACCATTTGAAAAAGGTGCATTGGACGACACATTGGCCGCAGTTGACCAATATCTGTCAGAAATCCCTGAATCCCAATTGAAATAAAAAAAAAGACGTTGTTGGCGCTGCATCGATCAAATCGATGCAGCAAACCAACACGTCTTTTAATTTGAATATTTCTCGAGATGATGCTCCGTGACGATCATATTCACGACCGACATAACCAAGGCGACTAAGATTGCCGCGCCAAATGATGAAAAACCAAAACTAGCAGCGCCGACAAAATAAGAAGTCAGATTCAACATCAATGCATTGATCACAAAACTGAACAACCCAAATGTCAACAGTGTTAACGGGAAAGATATCACCGTTAGTATTGGTTTGATCAAAGCGTTGAGGATCGATAGCACAAAACTAGCAATAACTGCTGTTAAAATACTTTGGACATGGACCATATTGGGTAACAATACAGCCAATGCAACAAATGTCAAAGTATTCATGACCAATCGTTGAAAGTAAGACACTAGAAGTCACTCCAGTCCTCATCCTCTACCTTTTCCGCTGGTTTGCGGGGACGACTTGTTTCTTTATAATTGTTCTTTTGATAGTATTCATTGTCATGTCCATACCCATTTGAACGTTTACGTCCAGAAGGAATCAAGACGGCTAAGATGATATATAGTGTGATTCCAGGAAATGCAGCAGTTACTAATGCTAGAAAGACATAGATCACGCGAACGATGGTTGGATCGATGCCTAAGTATTCTGCCAGTCCACCTAAAGTACCTGTTATCACAACATTATTGGTTGATTTTGTCAATTTTTTGTTCATTTATCTACACCTTCCTTCTACGTTTCAATGGTTGACCGTATGCACTTTTGATTTATTTGTCTGTGTCTTTGATAAAGACATTACCAGTCGTTGTTGACAAATCGATTTGTGCTACTTTATCAGCAACACGACGGAATTGCAGCAATTGGTTCAATCGTTCTTTCTTCTCGCGAACGATTTCTGCATCCGCTAAACGGTTGTTGATACTGCCAAGACTTGTTTTAGCAAGACCTTCAAAACCGATTCCTTCTGGCAAAGCCACTTTGACATTACCATTGACTGAACTGGCATTTAGTTTTTGCAGATGATTTTCTTTGAATGTAAGACGTATATTTCCATTGACCAATGAAATACCCGTGTTTTGCGGTGTTGCCGTTATCGTGACGTCTCCATTGACAGTTTCAATGATCGCGTCTAAAATATCGCCTTCTCGCACTGTGATCGTGCCATTGACACCTTCGATTTCCAACATTGACGCATTGACTTGGCGAAAATCAATATTGCCATTTGTTGATTTGGTATAGACATCTTTTGCGTCTAAGTCATTGAAAGTCACGTTGCCGTTCAATAATTTGACTGCGACATGATCGTACGTGCGTTTTGGCAAATAGAAGTCTAGGTCTGCTCTGATCCGTTTATTTGGAATTTGGAAAGAAATACGTTCATCATCGACATCGATTTGGCTTCTCGCTTCAAAAGCATCAAATGGTTCAACAGCTTCCATTTTACCATAAAGTTTGATTTTCGCGTCAACTTTCACGCCTGATCCATCCCAAGTTGCAAAGGTCACATTCCCGTTGGCTAATTTGACATCGATCAAAGTAGCCGCTGTTTCTTCATAGGTAAAAGTATGTTCGAATTTCGTTGCTGCGACACCAGGAACCTTCAGATTGATGTCTTTCCATTCCATATTGTCGTTGACAGAATCTGTCACGGTCCGCATGGTTTTTTTCAAAAATTTCCCGAAATGACTACCTGCATCAACCATTTTTTCACTGACTTGATTAAATGTATCTGTTGCTTGTTCTTTCCAGTCTTCAGGAATATCTAGTTTTTGACTGATTTTTTCTTTCGTTTGTGACCATTGGTCTTTACGAATATTTTTCAGTTTTGCGTCCAATCCCGCTTTTTCCTCAGTCAGCGCATCTAAAGATTCTTCAAGGGCCGCAATAGTTGCTTCCGCTTCTTGTCTTGATGCCAACTCATCTTCAGATAATTGATCCAACTCTTCCTTGGTATTCAATTGCATCAACGTTTCTTGTGCTTCTTTCAACTCTTCTTTCAAGCCTAAGATTTCAACATTGATTTCATCTAATTCAGCGGACGCTTGATTGGCATCTGTTGCCAAACTATCTAAGATCTTTTCTAAGTTTTCTTTGTCTTGTGCTTCATTTTGACGTAATTTTTCTTCGCCATCAAAATCGTCGGTAGTAAAAGTTGATGGTTCAACTTCATCAAAAGGATCATTTGTCTTATCAGCAGTTACTTCAGCTGCAGCTTTATTGATTTGTTTTTCGTCTTTGTCTTTTGCCATACTTTCCAGTAAATCTAAGGCTTCTTCTGTAGAAAGCACACCTTTTTTTACTAGATCCAAAATACGTTCTCTTTCGTTCATGGAAATTGCCTCCTTCAGCAAATGTGTGATTGCATGTTTAGCTTACGAATCTATTATGCCTTTTATACGGACATATGTCATAGGTCTTAAGTACCAAATTTGGCTCAATCTGCAGTATGGGTAGTTTTATCAGTCTATTTCCACCTATATGATCTAAAATACTGCTGTGTTTACTTTAACAAAAAAAAGAGACACTGTCATCGACAATGTCCCTGTAAAGAAGTAAATCCAATCAAATCATTTCAGTACGATTGGTATTCAATTCACTTATTTTTCCTGTTGCTAAGTAGACGATCCACTCACAAATGTTGGTGACATAATCACCGATACGTTCTAGATATTGTGCAACTGATAAATAATCAGTGCCGCTAACCACCGTTTCAGGATTTGCTTTCATGCTTTCAATCGTTTGATAATAAATATCACGGTAATATTCATTGACCCGTTCGTCCATTTGTGCAATCATGCGGGCGTCATCTTGGTCTGTTTTGACATAGGCAACGAGTACATTATCAACCATTTTTTTCACATAATCAGACATATCAGAAATTTCTTTTTCAATTTCTGCGATCCTGGTTTCACCTTTGACACGAATCGTTGACTTGGCGATTGATACTGCATGATCTCCCATTCGCTCTAAATCGGAGCTGGCTTTCATGACGGTGATGATCATCCGCAAGTCTGTAGTGACTGGCTGTTGTAAAGCAATCATTTCAAAACTTTTCTTTTCTAAACGAACTTCCATGTTATTGATGGCTTCATCATTTTCAATGACTTCACGGGCGATTTCTTTGTCATGTTTGACATACGCTCGTACAGACTTATGGATGGCACTGCTGACCAACATCCCCATTTCATAAAACTGATTATGCAGATTCAGTAATTCTTCTTCAAATTGTGTACGCAACATCCCTTTTCCTCCTATCCGAATCTTCCAGAAATATAATCTTCTGTTTCTTTTTTGCTTGGACTTAAAAATACTTTTTTGGTGTCATTAAATTCAATCAAATTGCCATCTAAAAAGAAAGCTGTTTTGTCAGAGATTCTAGAAGCTTGCGACATGTTGTGGGTCACGATGATCATTGTATAACGGTCTTTGAGCGCCAATAAGGTGTTTTCTATTTTTCCAGATGAAATCGGATCAAGGGCACTTGTTGGTTCGTCTAACAAAATAATTTCTGGATCGACTGCTAATACGCGGGCGATACATACTCTTTGTTGCTGACCACCAGAAAGTGACAACGCGCTTTGATGTAGTTTGTCCTTGACATCTTCCCAAACTGAGGCAGCTTTTAGACTCTCTTCGACTGTTTTATCCAAAAGTGCTTTGTCTTTGACACCTTTTAATTTTAACCCATAAATAACGTTTTCGTAAATCGAAAATGGAAAAGGATTTGGTTGTTGGAACACCATGCCGATTTCTTTGCGTAAATCGACAGTATCTTGTTTTGGACTATAGATATCTTTGCCTTTGTACACGACACTTCCGGTGATCGTTACACCTGGAATGAGATCGTTCATCCGGTTCAATGACCGTAGATAGGTTGATTTACCACAACCAGATGGGCCGATCATCGCTGTGATCTCCCCTTTATTGATTGAAAGGTCGATCCCCCTTAAGGCTTCTTTTTTCCCATAATATAAATGCAGATCTTTTGATGTAATGATTTCTTCTGCCATTGCTTTGCCTCCGTTTACTGATCGGATCTGATTAGCCAAAGTGACCTGATACATAATCTTCTGTTGCTTTGATTTTAGGACGAGTAAAGACTTTTCTCGTTTCATCGTATTCGATTGCTTTTCCCAAATAGAAGAATGCCGTATAATCACTGATCCGTGCTGCTTGCTGCATGTTATGCGTAACAATAATGATTGAATAGTCATTTTTCAAATTGACCAATGTTTCTTCTACAGTACCGGTTGATATTGGATCTAATGCACTAGCAGGTTCATCCAACAACAAGATGTCTGGCTTCATGGCAATTGCTCGAGCGATACAAAGGCGCTGCTGTTGTCCACCAGATAAAGCCAAAGCACTTTTGTCTAAGCTATCTTTGACCTGATCCCAGAGTGCAGCTTGTTTAAGGCTTGTTTCCACTGCCTCATCCAATTTCTTTTTATTTCTTTCGCCATGTCGCTTCAATGCAAAAGTGATATTGTCATAGATCGACTTGCTGAAAGGGTTAGGTCGTTGAAAAACCATGCCGATTCGTTTACGCATTTCATAGACGTCCACTTCTTTTGTATTGACATCGACATCTTTATACATGATTTTACCCGTTATCTTGGTATTCGCGATACCATCATTCATTCGATTCAATGAACGTAAATAGGTAGACTTGCCACATCCTGATGGCCCAATCAAGGCAGTGATTTTATTTTTTTCAAATTGCAGATCGATCCCTTTGATTGCTTCATTCGAACCATACCAAACATGAAGGTCTTCTGTATACAGTGCGATCTCTTCAGGTCGATCAAATGTGATGATATTGTGTTCATCCCAATTATAATCATTCATACGTTTATGCTCCTTATGCCGACGTCATTTTACGATACAATCGTTTGCCAATTGCACGAGCGCCAAAGTTGAATAGTAACACCGCGATGATCAATACAGCAGACGCCCCTGCGGAGACTTGGACGCCATCTGGCATCGTACCTTCTGTATTGATTTTCCAAATATGGACAGCCAATGTTTCAGCTTGGCGGAAAAGACCGATTGGACTAGATGCACTCAATGGATTCCAATTGGTAAAATCTAAAGCTGGGGCGCTTTGACCAGCTGTATAAATCAAAGCTGCTGCTTCACCGAAAATCCGTCCAGAACTTAAGATGACCCCTGTCAAAATCCCCGGTGTCGCCTCTGGAACAACGATTCGGGTGACTGTTTCCCACCGCGATAGTCCCAATGACAACCCTGCTTCTCTTTGGGTATAGTGGATTGCTTGTAAAGACTCTTCGACATTACGTGTAAGCAGCGGCAAATTAAAGAAAGTCAGTGCCAATGCACCAGAAATAATAGAAAATCCATAACCAAATTGGATAACAAAAATCAAGAAACCAAATAATCCGACAACCACTGAAGGCAATGAACTCAATATCTCGATCGATGTGCGGATGATATCAGTCAACCAATTTTTCTTGGCATATTCAGATAAGTAAATCCCAGCACCTAGAGAGATCGGGAAACTGATGATCATAGTGACAAACAAGAGATATATCGAATTAAACAACTGAATACCGATTCCGCCGCCTTCTTGATAAGCTTTGGATGGCGAGGTAAGAAATTCCCAACTGATATGCGGCAAACCTCTCACTAAGATATAAAGCAAAAGCGAAGCCAAGATCAATACAATAATACCAGCAACAGCATATAAGACGCCTGTTGCGATTTTATCTGAACGTTTTGCATTCATTATTTCAAGGCTCCTTTCTTGCCGATCAATCTAATCACGATGTTAAATAGCAAGGACATCAAGAGTAAGATCAATGCCAATGACCATAAAACATTATTTTGTACGGTACCCATGATGGTATTTCCGATACCCATCGTCAATATCGATGTCAATGTAGAAGCCGGGGTGACCAAACTCGTTGGTAGTAAGGCTGCGTTACCGATAACCATCTGAATCGCCAGTGCTTCACCAAAAGCACGGGCCATACCAAATACAACTGCCGTTAAAATTCCAGGTACTGCTGCCCGAAGCACAACTTTGTATATTGTCTGCCAACGCGTTGCTCCTAACGCTAAAGAAGCTTCGCGATAATGCCGAGGAACTGAGCGCAAAGCATCCACTGTCATTGTTGTAACTGTAGGTAAAATCATAATAAACAGGACAAATGTCCCTGCCAAAATACCAAAACCGGTACCGCCAAAAACCGAGCGGACAGCTGGAACCACCACAGACAAACCAATGAATCCATATACAACTGATGGAATGCCCACTAATAGTTCAATCACTGGCTGCAAGATTTTTTCACCATTTTTTGGTGAGATTTCTACCATAAAGACAGCAGCACCAATGGCAAAAGGTGTCGCAACGATTGCTGATAAAAACGTGACGACAAAAGAACCCACGATCATTGGTAATGCACCAACTAAAGGCTGTCCGTCAGGACCTACAGCACTTGGATTCCATTCTGTTCCAAATAAAAAGTCAAACACATTGATTTTATCGACGAAGAAAGTCGCTAAACCTCGGCTGGCTACAAAATAAAAAATCGAGATCACGACTAAAACAATCAAAGCTATACATAAAAAGCTGATGATTTTGCCTCTTTGTTCCATCTTGGCCCGTTTCGATTTTTTGGTTAACACTTCTTTTACATTTTCCACGAGGGACTCCTCCTCAAAAATCAAACTAAATTCACAACCATTAGTTTATCTCTTGAACATCAATTTCATATAAATCTTCTGTAAATTTTGTGTAAAGGTTAGTTTACAATATTTCCTTCCCAATCTCTTTCGACTTGCATCGCGGAAATCGAGATATACCCTAACTCACCAACAATATTTTCTTGTACTTCATCTGACAGCATGTACGTTAAGAACTCTGCTGTTAATCCAGAAGGTTCGCCTTTTGTATACATATGTTCATAAGCCCAGACTTTCCATTCATTCGTCGTGACGTTTTCATCTGTTGGAGAAACCCCATCGATCGACAACACGTTGACTTCATCTGTTACATAAGAAAAAGCAACGTAGCTGATTGCACCTGGCGTATCTGAAACGATCGATCGAACCATCCCACTTGAATCTTGTTCTTGAGAAGCAATCGCTGTTTCACCATCCATGATCCATTTTTCAAAAGTACTTCTGGTACCACTGCCTGAAGCACGGTTCAAGATAACGATCGGTACATCATTGCCACCTAAATCTTTCCAATTGGTGATTTCTCCTAGAAAGATTTTTTTTAAATCTGTTGTTGAAATATCAGAAACACCCACACCTTTGTTGACGATTGGCGTGATCCCGACCACTGCCACGCGATGGTCAACCAAGGCATCTGCATCAATACCAGATTTTTCTTCCGCAAATAGATCGGAATTGCCGATTTCAACTGCCCCTGCTTGCACTTGACTTAAACCTGTTCCGCTCCCGCCTCCTTGGACGTTGATAAACTTGCCAGGATTTAAATTTTGAAATTCTTCTGCGACCGTTTCCACTAATGGCTGTAATGCAGACGATCCAACAGCTGTGATCGATTCACCACGATCAGCCCAACTCGCACAGCCGGATAATAGGATAACCAGTCCAATGATAGGACCTATTAATTTACTTTTTTTCATCATAACGCTCCTTGTTTTCTTGAGAATAAATAAATAGCAAAACCAATTATTTCCATTTTACCATTAGTTCAATTTAATGAGAATTATTATTTGCTATTTTTTGCAAACCAAATTTCTCTAGTTTTTTTACTACCCTTCACTTACAGTAACAAAATAACGCAAATTATTTAGAATAACTTCCGTTCTATCAATGGAAAATACGTGCATGATAATTATACTATGTGATATACTATCCTAGAAAACGATTGGTAAAAGAACAAGACATTTATTTTTGCTTCCCCAATTTAAAGCATTTTTATGTTATGTTCTATGTTTTCATCAATTCATCGACATTTCCCCAAATGTGTGTTGAATGAAAAACAGCAGAAGAAGCGCTCGTGCTTTTTCTGCTGTCTTTTTTATTTACTTAGTGACGACAACCATTCTGCCATCGTATCTGCGATGATTTGCTGTTGTTCACTATTTGTTAAGTCCGTCGGCTCTTCCCCTCGTTGCTCTCCATAGGTACCAAAGCCGGCATGGGTCCCTAATTCGATTTCTTTAAAGACTGCCGTATCAGGCAAATAGTCTTTTGCGGATTGCCAATTGTCGTGGTTGACGATTTGATCACGGCTGCCGATCAATGATAAAACTGGCAGATCACGATCAGCTAGTGATCCTTTCTCATCAGGGTAACTGGCAAAATAAAAGACACCTGCCAATTTTTGTTCCACCCCATCACTTTCATTTGCGGCAAATCGACTAGCCATGACACCACCTAAAGAATGGCCGCCGATCACATAGGTCGTTTGTGGCGCATCAGCTAATACTTTGACAGCACGGTTACCGCCCAAAACAGCCAAATCAAAAGGCATTTTGACGATTGCCACTGCATAGCCTTCATCTGCTAAAGCAGAAGCCCAGACACTATAACTTTCAGCATCCACTAACGCACCTGGGTAAAAAATAACCAGTGGTTTTTCTTCCTCCCCTGGGAAATAAAAAAAATCTCCCTTATCTTCAGCATTTTCTACGGCACTGACTGCCTCTGCTGCTGGTGGATAATGTAGTTTTTGCCAACCAAACCATCCAGCGATACTTAAAATGACAAACGTGATGACCAATCCGATCAAGACTTTTTTTCTTGTTTTCACGATTTTCCTCCTTATAAAAAGAAGAACAAGGATACATTCTGACTTCTCCAACTAAATCGTGTCAGTCTATGTATCTATGTTCTTCCATTTGCATGATACAAAACTTACTGGTGGGCCAATGACAACAATTCTCTTGCGTGCTCGATCGTTAAATCTGTGATTTCCGCTCCAGATAGCATCCGAGCGATTTCCGTTACACGTTCTGACTGAGCTAATTTTCTGACATGGGTTTCCGTACGTCCATCCTGGATCGCTTTTTCGATAAAGTATTGATTATCAGCGACTGCGGCAACTTGTGGCAAGTGGGTGATACATAGCACTTGCGAATTGGCAGCAATCTTAGCGATTTTCTCAGCAATGGCTTGCGCAACTCGACCACTGACACCAGTATCTACTTCATCAAAAACAATACTAGTGATGCCTTGCTTACGAGAAAAAATTGATTTTAAGGCCAATAAAATCCGTGAGAGTTCTCCCCCCGATGCGACCCGAACCAAAGGTTTCATTCCTTCCCCTGGATTGGTAGTCAAATAAAATTCAACATCGTCAAAACCATTGGTTGTCAATTGTTTGTCGCCACTTGCAAAGCGCACTTCGAACTGGGCATGTTCCATATACAGTTCTTTTAGCTCTTGGACAATTTCTTTTTCTAAACGATGCGCAGCCTCTCTGCGTTTGACATGCAATTTTTCTGCAAGTTGCCAAATTGCTTCAGCTTTTTGCGCCAGCTCTGTTTCCAGCTGCTCTAACTGGCCTTCGGTATAGGCTGATTCACTGATTTCCTTACTGATACTATCATAGTAAGCCAAAATAACAGGGATCGATTCACCATATTTTCTCTTTAATTGACGAATCGTTTCAAGGCGGGACATCACTTCTTCCAATCGCCCTTCATCCAGCTCAAGATTGTCGGCTTGCCTTGAGATATCAGCAGCAGCGTCTTGCAGCAAGTAATAGGCACTTTGGATCGTTTCACTGATTTTTTCATAAGCCGGATCTAAATGAGCGATTCCTTGGACTTCTGTGAGTGCAAGACTCACACCATCAACACTATTGGCTTCTTCGGCGGACAAAGCTGCATAACTCTGACTTAATGCATCGACGATTTTTTGATAATTGATCAGTTTTTCCCGTTCATCTACTAACTGTGCCTCTTCGTCTTCCACTAACTCTGCTTGAGCGATTTCTTCTTGTTGAAATTGCAGCATATCCATCCGTTGTACATACAGTTGTTCATTTTCTTGAATCGTGCGCACTTGATTTTCTAATGCACGATATGACCGATAAGCTTCTCGATAGTCTGCCAACTCAGCTTTAAATTGCTCATCACCAAATCCGTCCAATAAATATAGATGTTTTTCTGGCTGCAGCAATTCTTGGTGTTCATTCTGACCTTGTATATCGACCAAAAAAAGCCCAATCTGTCTAAGTACCGATAAGGTGACTGTCCGTCCGTTGACGCGACATATATTTTTTCCTGATTGGGTGAAATCTCGCTGTACGATCAAGACTTCCTCTTCATCAATACCAAGTTCTTCAGCCAATACATGAAATTCGGGTTGCAACGGCCATTCAAAAATCCCTTCTAGACGACACTTGTCTGTGCCTTGCCGTAAGTAATCGCTAGAACCTCGGCCACCTGCAAGCAAACCCATGGCATCGATAATAATGGACTTCCCAGCACCCGTTTCCCCCGTGAGTGCGGTCATTCCTTCATGAAAGGATAGGTGCAGATTTGAAATGATCGCAAAATTTTGGATTGAAAGTTCTAATAACATATCTGCTCTCCTATACTTTAGACGTATCTTTGAAAATCTTTGAACAAGCGCTCCGTATCTTGTTCAGTTCTAGTGATCATCAAGACATTATCGTCATCATTTAATGTACCAAATAATTCTTTGATATAGTGCTTATCGATCAAATTGGCCAATGCCGACGCATTGCCTGGCAACGTTTTGAGGATAACAAATTTATCCATTCGATCAACCGAAACAAAAGCTGTCTTTAAGATTTTATCTAACTTAGCAAAAACATCTTCGGTGGTTTCTTGGGGGATGCTGTAACGATAGCCGCCTTTTTGAGAAGGCACTTTGACTAGTTTCAATTCTTTGATATCTCGAGAGATCGTTGCTTGCGTCACTGATACGCCACGTTGTTGAAGCAATTCAACAAAGTCTTCTTGTTTTTGAACGTCTTGTTCGTTAAGCAATCTTGTGATCAGGCGATGCCGTTCTTTTTTTCTCATCTCTTTGTTCCTCCTGAATGAATTCTTATTAATTTTATCCTATTTTGGCTCAGAAAGAAAGAGAGCCGACACTGTAAATGTCGACTCGCATGCATGTGCTATTTTGAATGGTGGAATGTTTCATGGGCTTTCGCGACAACTTCAGCAATATCGATGCCCTCTGTTTGTCCAATCTTATCCGATTTGCGCAGATGAACGATAAATTCGATATTGCCTTCACCGCCAGTAATTGGCGAAAAACTAAGATCCAGCACATCAAATTTCGTTTCCGCTGCAAATGAAACGATTTCCTCGATCACCCGCTGGTGTGTAGCAGGGTCTCGCACAATGCCATTCTTACCAACTGCTTCTTTACCGGCTTCAAACTGCGGTTTGATCAAAGCCATCACGTCACCGCCTGCCACCAAAATATCATGCAGCGGCGGCAAAATCAGTTTCAAGGAAATAAAAGAAACGTCTATCGTCGCTACTTCTGGCAATCCTTCGAGAAAATCCGTCGATTTGGCATAGCGAAAATTGACCCGTTCCATGACAATCACACGCGGATCTTGACGCAACTTCCAAGCCAATTGATTGTAGCCAACATCTAAAGCATAACTTTTTGCCGCCCCATTTTGCAAGGCTGCATCAGTAAACCCGCCTGTTGAAGCCCCGATGTCTAAAAGGATTTTATCTTTTACATCCAAATCAAACACTTTGAGGGCTTTCTCTAATTTGAGTCCACCTCTAGAAACATAGGGCAATTTTTTCCCTTTGATCTGCAATAAGGTATCCGCTGCGATTTTTTCCCCTGGTTTGTCTAAACGTTCATTGTTGCTTTCTTTATAAACCAACCCAGCCATCACACCACGTTTGGCTTGTTCTCTTGTTTCAAACAGTCCTTGTTGTACTGCTAATACATCTACTCGTTCTTTTTTCATAGGTTCTCTTTAACCTCAAATCGTTCAATAAAAGCTGTCAGCATTGTTGGATCAAATTGACCGTACGTGCTGAGTTGTGCCAAAATTTGTTTGGCTTTTGTCAATTCATCTGATAATGCCTGTTTGGCGCCATCAAGACCTAGCAATGCGGGATACGTACTTTTGGCTAATGCATCATCACGATGCACAACTTTACCAAGTTCTTCTGTCGTACTGATCACATCTAACAGATCGTCCCGAATTTGGAAGGCTAAGCCGATGTGCTGGGCGAATCGATCTAACTCAACCAAGATGGTTTCTGATTGATCGGCCAAAACCCCGCCAGCCACTACTGCAAACCGAATGAGTTCACCAGTCTTGCGGGCATGAATCCCCATCAATTCTTTAAGCCCCAAATCTTGATTTTCACCTTGGACATCAGCTGCTTGTCCGGAGACCATCCCTTTGGTGCCGGCTGCTTGACTTAATTGCTGCAGTAGAAGGACTTTTTTGACTGCTTCGATATCTGCCATTGATAACAGCTGGAAAGCCGCTGTCAATAGCCCATCACCAGCTAAAATTGCCAGCGCTTCGCCATAGACGATATGATTCGTCGGTTTTCCTCGGCGCAGATCGTCATCATCCATTGCAGGCAGATCATCATGGATCAAAGAATAAGTATGGATCATTTCTAATGCCGCGCAACACTGATAAACAGCCAGATCAATAGGCTTGTCAAAAGCGGCTACGGTAGCAACCAATAATAATGGTCGGATCCTTTTGCCACCAGCATTGATCGAATAAAGGATGCTCTCTGCAAGTTTAGGATCACTGGTTTGCTCGGTGATGAAACGGATCATCACGTCTTCGATATGAGGTGCCTGCTCTTTTGTGAATTCTTCCAATTTGCTCATTGATTGGCCTCATCGAAATCGACTTCCTCATTCGATTCAGTCATCATCTTAGTCAAAGCCTTTTCTGCATTGCTTAACGTGTCCTTACATTGTTTGCTTAGGACCATCCCTTGTTGAAAAGCAGTCAGTGCTTCTTCTAATGGAACATCTCCTTGTTCTAAACGAGTCACGATTTGTTCTAGTTCTTGTAATGATTCTTCAAATGTTGGATTTGCCATTTTCTTCTCCTTCAATTGTGATTACTTCAACTTCTGCCAATCCATCTTGATAATGGATCTGCAAACGATCCCCAGTCATCAGATCCGCCGATGATCGCACCACCTGATCATTTTTAGTTGTATACGTATAGCCTCTACCCATGATTTTTAATGGACTCAATAAATCAAGGGATTGGATTGCTTGAAGCAACCGATTTTCTTTTGCAGTATATGTATCCGTCATACTCTTGACCAAACGTTGCGACAGATATGTAACTTCTTGCTGCGCTGATTTGATGCGGTTTTGCAAGTTCTGCTGTTCTAAGCGGTGGATGACTTGTCGGGCTTGTTTGTCTTTTTCGAACAATATCGTTTGCAACCCTTGATTCATCCGTTGCTGTAGTTGATCGAGCTTGATTGATTGTGCTTCATATAAACGTTCTGGCTGTCTAAAGACATAAGAACCAATCGCTCTTTGATAACGTTCTTGTTTACGCTGGATTTGATGCATAAAAGCTTGCGATAGGCGCGCTTGCTTTTCTTCGATCCGCAAGATTTCTTCTGCCAGTACTGGCACCGCTAATTCCGCTGCGGCAGTTGGCGTTGCTGCACGAACATCCGCCACCAAATCCGCAATCGTGGTATCTGTTTCATGCCCCACAGAGGAAATGATTGGCGTTTTGGCAGCAAAGATCGCTCTTGCTACCCGTTCTTCGTTGAAAGGCCACAAATCTTCGATCGATCCGCCGCCACGGCCAATGATCATTGTATCAAAATGTCCATCGGCTTCTACGCGGGCAATATTTCTGACCACATCATCCGCCGCTTTATTCCCTTGTACAACCGTTGGGAACAAAACGATTTGGGCGATAGGATAGCGTCTTTGCGTCGTGGTGATAATATCTCTGATCACCGCACCGCTGGGACTCGTTAAGACTGCGATGCGCTTAGGATAACGCGGCAACGGTTGTTTTGGTGCCGTGAATAAGCCTTCAGCAGAAAGTTTGTTTTTTAACTGCTCATACGCTTGATACAATGCACCTACACCATCGGGTTCCATGTGCTCGATCATCATTTGATAATTGCCACTGGCCTCGTATAATGTGATACGGCCAACAGCCATGACCTTCATGCCTTCTTCTGGTTGGAATTTCAATTTGTCAAAAGCCCCTTTGAACATGACCACTGAAATTTTGGCACCATCATCTTTCAAACTGAAATATTGATGATTTGGTCGACGGCGAAAATTGGAGATTTCACCAGTCAAATAAACACGGTCTAAATAGGGATCAGCATCAAATTTGCGTTTCAAGTATTTGGTCAAGGCAGTGACTGTTAAATATTCTTGTGCCATTTATTTTTCTAATTGCTCCTTTGCTGCTTCAATGGTTTGTGCCATCAGCATCGTAATCGTCATTGGGCCTACACCTCGAGGAACTGGCGTGATGTAGCTTGCGATCGGTTCCACCTCGTCAAACTTGACATCACCAATCAATTTGCCGTTTGCATCTCGATTCATCCCGACATCGATCACTACTGCACCTTCTTTGACAAATTCTTTTGTTACAAAGTGGCCTCGACCGATGGCGACGACCAAAATATCAGCCTGTTTCGCCAATGCAGGCAAGTCTTTTGTTTTTGAATGGGCGATAGTGACAGTTGCATTTTCTGCCAACAACAAGTGGGCCATCGGCTTGCCGACAATATTGCTGCGTCCAATCACTAAAGCGTTCTTGCCCTCTAATGCAATATCGTAAGCCGCAAACATTTTCATGATACCATAAGGCGTACAAGGGATGCGATCAGGTACACCGGCAAATAATTTTCCAAGGTTCATTGGATGAAAACCATCTACATCTTTTTCTGGTTTTATGGCTAGAAGCACTTTTTCTTCATTGATATGTTTCGGTAAAGGTAGTTGCACCAAGATACCATGAAATGCCTTATCACGATTATATTTTTCAATTTCAGACAATAAGTCTTCTTCGCTGATTGTTTCAGAATAGCGGGCAACACGTGAATGGATTCCGATTTTTGTCGCTGCCAACTCTTTGTTTTTAACATACGTTTGACTGGCTTTGTCCTCTCCCACAAGCAATACGACTAGCCCTGGGATGATACCTTGTTCTTTCAATAAGTCGGTTTCCGCCTTAAAGTCACTTTGCATGTTGTCTGCTAATTCTCTTCCATTGATCAATGTAGCCATTTTGCCAACTCCTTCAACCTTGATATACAACCATTTTATTTTCAACATAGAAAGGCCACAGTCAAAATCACTGACGGCTTTATGCTATCTATCATAGCATTTTCTGAAAAGAAAAACATCGTTAAATGCTTTATATTTTAATAAAAGAGCCGCTCAAAATGAGCGGCTCTTTTAACAATTATTTATCACGGATGTAGCTAGTCTGAATCTTTTCTTATGTTGCGTAATGACATTGGCGCAGCAAATGTATGATAATTTAAGCCACTGATTGTCGATTTTTGCAATACAGAGTTTTGATTTTGACTAAGAACGATCATTCCAGCCGTGGTTTCCATCAATTCTTTTTCAGCGGCGAGCATTGTTTGCCAACGTTTTTCTGGTTCTAGCGCATACGTATAACGGGCATCATCTAGTAAACGATCATATTCAGGGTTTGAGTAGTGACGATTATTCCCGCTGTACATCATTTTTAATGTTGAATATGGATCCTGATAATCAGGCGTCCAATAAATCAAAAACATATCATAGTCACTTTCACTGGCTACACTTAAAGCAACTTCTGCGGGCATTGAACGCATTGTAACCGTTAAGCCTTCAAAAAGATCTTCCAATGCCCATTGCAAGCTTTCACCCATCTTTTTATAACCACTATCGTCTGTCGTTAGCAAATCGAGGGTGACTGTCTTTCCTAGTTCTTCTTGCGCATTTTGCCAATAAGATAATGCCTTGTCGGGATCATATCGCATCAGCGGGCCCGCTTCCGACCGAAAATCTTCTCCCGTTTCTGGATTGCGCACGAACCCTTCCGTGATTGCGCCATCTAATGGTTTAGAACCATCAGCCATAATATTAGAAATCAGATTTTCTTTATCGATGCCTAATGCCAATGCTTTTCGCAGGTTTTCATTGGCTAACGGAGTCATCTCTTCCCCTCGTTGTTGATTTAAACGAATATAATCCATAGTAGCTGCGGGATAACTTTGGAACAATTCACTTTCTTGCATTTGTTTGGCGATTTCGCCAGTCACCATTGCCACATCCAACTGATCATCTTCAAAGAGGTTGAGTGCTGTTGAGGTTTCTTTGATGACCTGAAAGTGGATCTCCTCTGCTGAAATCACTGGATGATTCCAATAATGTTGATTCTTCTTCAAGCGCCAATCCATTTGCGACTGTTTCCAGTCCTCTACAACAAAAGGTCCATTGAAAACAATATATTCACTATTCGTGCCATATTCAGATCCATAGGTTTCAACTACCTCCCTATTTTGAGGAAAGAAAATAGGAAAAACCATCAATGACGTAAAGTATTGCGCTGGATTGGTCAAATTGACTTCAAGCTGATGTGTGTTTATCGCATGAACCCCTAGTAAATCAGGATCCATCTCTCCTTTTGCAATCTCAGATGCATTTTCGATCAAATCGTGCATCAAAAAATTATACAAAAAACCATTTTCCGGATCAATTATTCGCTTCCAAGCATATTCAAAATCCGCAGCAGTTACAGCATCACCGTTACTCCATTTGGCATCTTTTCTCAGTGTAAATGTGTAGGTTTTGCCATCGTCTGAAATTTCTGGCAATTCAATGGCAACGCCTGGCTGCACTTCATCATTTTCGTCCAGATAGTAGAGTCCTTCGAATGAGGCATTTTGAATAATTGCATCTGGAAAATCTAACATTGCTGCTGGATCCAATGAGGTTAATTCACTTAACGACATGAGGCGAATGATCTCGTCAGAATGACTTTCCCTTGCGTTTTGCGTAGTTTGGCTCCCGCATGCAACAAGAATCGGACCTATCAGAAGCATGAGATAAACAAGCACACACATTCTAGTTTTCATCTGTGTCCCCCGTTCCTCGTTTTATTCGTTGGATCAACAAGAAACCAGACCAGCTCTGCTGGTTCTTGACTATCATTATAATTTTTGTGTCCTTCCCCTGCAGCTATTAGTTGAAAATCACCTTCTGTTCCAACCATATCCTGTCCATCCTCCAGCACAGTGTGCGCAGTCCCTTTGATGACGTAAGAGTATTCATCTTGATCATGTCTTGAAAAACCTTTTTCAGGAATTTGCTCTCCGGGCAATAAAGTAATATATCCCATTGTCACAGTCGAATTCGATTGATTGTTTGCTGTAAAAATCGTTTGTAACCCTGCTTGATCATTTTTAGTATAAATAAGCATTTTACCACTCCCTTTTGTGTCTTTCTTCAATTAAAGCTTCTAGCGCCACAAAAGTCAACTTTTTATTCAATAATCTCAAAATTAATTTTATTTAAAAACAAAAAATAATGGTTATTTAACTATGCAGTTTTTTTAAAAATAAAAAACACCTTGATATTTCTATCAAGGTGTTTCGTTATTAAGCATCTTCAGTTTTATTTTCAGCAGACAATTCTTGGTTGACTGTTGACAAAATTCCATTCACAAATTTACGTGATTGGTCATCACTAAAGGTTTTTGCAAGTTCGATCGCTTCGTTTAATGCCACTCGGTTTGGTACGTTGTCGACGTAGATCATTTCATACAAAGCGATACGCAAGATCGTAACATCCATCTTAGATAAACGTTGGATCTTCCAGCCGGGTTTCAAATGGCTTTGGATCACCTTGTCCAACTCTTCTTTGTAATGACATACACCTACGACCAATTGATCCAAGTAAGCAGGAACAAAATGTTCTTGTTCTTCATCGATCAATTCGTGATGTTCCAGCGCAATGGCATGTTTGATAGCATCTTGTTTGGTTAAATCTTTATTGAAGTCTAGCGGGAATAATGCTTGTAATGCCATTTTCCGAATTTCATGTCTTGATAATTCTTTACTCATTTTCTTCCTCATCGTTTCCGAATAATTCTTCGATATCTGGTAATTCTATTTTTTCTGGCACGACTGCCACCACATGGACATTGACTTCCGTCAATTGCACATCTGTCATGAATAAGACTTGTTGTTTCACACGCTCTTGAATATCCATAGCCACTTTGGGTACAGAAACGCCATATGTCATATAGCTGTACAAGTCTACTTTGATCCCTGTTTCATCGATCGTTAAGTATACACCTTTGCCATGGGCTGCACGTCCCAAAAGTTCAGTCACACTATTGGCGAATGTACCACGCATGCCATAGACACCTTCTACTTTAGAAGCAGCGATACCAATAATGATTTCGATGACTTCAGGTGCAATCACGATTTCACCTAACTCAGGGCTAGCGTCTAAGACTAGATTCTTATCTTCGTTCATCTGTTTTGCCTCCATTTTTGAACATCTGCTTGAATGAGCAACGTAACTTTCTACACCATTTCAATAGAAAACATGACTTGATGCAATCTACGTTTTGCAGAGAGGTTTATTCTCGTTTTTAGTGTATCATTTTCTCAGCGGATAATCTATAATAACCCACTTTTCTCAATGAATTTCCAGTCAAAAGGAGTGTTCAGATTATAAGATGATCAATTCTTTTGGCGCATGAGTCAATACTTTGTTGCCAGTTTCTGTGATCAGCAAATCATCTTCGATTCGAACCCCGCCAATACCTGGCAAATAGATACCTGGTTCATCAGTGATGACATTACCTACCACAAAAGGTTTATCTGCTCTAAAGGACACATTTGGCCCTTCGTGAATCTCTAAGCCAATCCCATGTCCTGTTGAATGGCCAAAGGCTTCGCCATAGCCATAAGAGGCAATATGATCTCGAGCAACAGCATCTAATTCGATCCCTGTCATCCCAGGTTTGGCTGCAGCCAAAACTTTTTCTTGTGCTTCCAAAACGATTTTATAAATGTCTTTCAATTGATCACCAGGATCACCTACAGCAAAGGTTCTTGTCATATCCGAAACATATCCTTGATAGTAACAACCAAAATCAAGGGTAATCAAGTCACCTTGTTCAATGACTTTTTTACTTGCTACACCGTGGGGCATCGCTGAACGCAAACCACTCGCTACGATCGTATCGAATGATACACTTGTAGCGCCCAATGAACGCATAAAGAAATCTAATTGATTGGCCACTTCGATCTCGGTCATGCCAGGACGAATCATTTTAAGTATATGTTCAAAACCTTGATCGGCAATATGGCAAGCCTGTTGGATCAGCGCAATTTCTGATTCATCTTTGACTTCCCGCAGATTTTCGATCATCCCTGAAATTGGTGCCAAGGAAGCCTCTTCGATCAGATCCTCCAAGACAGAGTACTCAGCGAAACTGACATGACTTTCTTCAAATGCCAAGACGTTGATATCTTCATTCTTGCAGATAGTCGCGACTTCATCGAAAATCGGTCCGCTATTTTTGACGATCTCATAGCCAACTGCTTGCGCAGCTGCTTGTTCTGTGTAACGGAAGTCAGTCACAAAAAAGGCTTTTGTAAGTGTGATCACAGCCAAACCTGTTGTGCCAGTGAAATTTGTCAAGTAGCGCAAATTATATGGACTTGTGATCAAAAAGCCATCGATAGACCCTTTGCGCATTGTTTCTCTTAATTTTTCAACTCTTAACATATGATTTTCCCTACTTTCTTATTCTCTTCTTGCCTATTATAGCAAACTTCAAGAAAAAGCGGAAAGAATGGGAAATTTTTTCTGAAAAAAACACATTTTCTGCTGACGTTCCTGCCTTTCTTCACTATCATTTATTCAACATGATCATCATCTATATAAATTGAACAGTGTTGTTTCTACCACCCTAACAGCCAAGACATTTTCTCCCGTCTGCAATAAGGTGATCAGTTGATCAACATTGGTGCGTATCGAGACACCATACGTATTGACACCTTGTTGTTCCACATATGCCAGCGTATCTGCAATCTGTCCAGAAGACAGCAATTTTCTGCCATAGTCTGGCTCTAATGCCAAAAAGTCTCCTTGTGTCTGTAAATACTGCAGCATTGAAGTGAAATGTGCTGCTTGTTGTTGTGCTTCGGAATAATCAGTTATCTGGGCTTGCGTATTATGAAAAGGTGACAGAAAGGGATATTTTTCTAAAAAAGACTGTTCAAAGTTTTGTTCACTAGGCAATACACTTGAAAAACCATTGGCAAACCCTAGCGGTATATAATCTTGCTCACTTGTCGGTATGCTACTGCGAACGGCCGTCCACAAGATTTCTCCATCACCTAAGTTATATGTTTGCCATTCAGCCAACTCATCCAATGTGAGGTCCTCACCAAAAATGACAGTTGAGATGATTTCTGTGCTCTTAGGCAATTCTTTGATTTTTTCAAGAAGTTGTTCTTTATAAAGATCACTTTCTGTGAACATATTTGAAGAGGAATCGCGAAAACGTTCCATAAACAAGACATCCGTATTCTCTGGTAGTGACGGTTGGTTTTCTTTGATCTGATTACGATTGATCGCGTAGGTTTTTGTTAACGTTTGATTTTGCGCCAGATTACGATAGATTTCAGTGATAGCATAGTTCCCATACCCTTTTGGGGTGATCTCATAACGACTGAGAAATTGATTTTGGGTCGTTAATTCATTATTGATTTGACGATTGACGATATAACTGTCGATACTGGTCAGCTCATTGCTCGCTGTAGGGTCATAAAAAAAAGCATTCACGATTTTAGGTAGACCCCAATTAATCATCAATGTAATTAAAGTCACAAAAAAAACCAGCCATATATTTCGACGCATCTGTTGTTTTTTGACTTGAAGCTGTATCTTTTCAAAATCAAACAATTCCTTCATTTATGAAATCCTCCTTTAATAATAAACGACCACGATATAGTCGATTTTTGGTTTGGGTGTAAGTCCATTCTTTATACTTAGCTATCTCATCGATTGAAAGTTCCATAAAATAATAGAGCAAGATCACTTCGCGTGTGTCTTCTGGCAAACGATCAATCGACTGATATAAGCGTCTTCTTTCTTCTTCTTTGATCAATGCATCCAAGGGCGTGAATGCGGATGTTTGCTTGATTTGAGGGATTGTCGATTTTCGCCATAATTGATATCGTTTGTCCTTTCGCTGGCCATCAATAAAACGATTTTTGATTGTTTTGAACAAATAATATTTGATTTGTTGTTGCTGTAAAAAAGGAAGAGAATCAATGATCGCTAAGAATGCATGGCTGACTAAATCTTCTGCTTGAATGGCATTTTTCGTAAAATAGTAAGCATACAAATAACATTCTTCACAATATAACTGATAGATTTTTGCTAACTGATCAGTTTTATCCACACACATCCCTCCCTCTCTTTACTTACTATACGTGTCAGCTACAAAAAAGTCACAAAAAAAAAGCACTTCATCGCTAAAGATAAAATGCTTCCACATAAAGTTGTCATAAAGCTATTTTTTTCGGCCAAAGAAAAATGAAACAACTGCGACAAAAATAATTGCGCCGATAATTGCTGGAACGATGGCCATGTCCGCCACTTGAGGTCCCCAAGTACCAAATAGTGCTTGACCGATCGAAGCACCAATCAATCCTGCAATAATGTCAAAAATACAGCCTCTTTTTTCACCAGCAATCGCACCACCGACTGAACCGATCACTGCACCTACGATCAATGTCCATAGAAAATGCATCGTAACGCCTCCTTCATTTATACATCATAGCGTAACATAGGAAGACTTCTATGGAAAAAATTATGCTTGCTTGTTATTTTCTGCGAACAAATGCACGTTTAAGGACATCGAAAAAGCCTAGGGAATGAACCATACGATCAGGATCCACATATTCTCGAATGGCGCGAAGCACCTTTTTCGGCTCTTTTGATGAGAAGGTGTACGTCCCATTTTTCTTAGTTCTAACTGCATAGCGGGGAATCCAACGCCCTTTGAACATGACAGAAGCAATCACATAATCGACATCTTCCCAAGGAATTTGGATGAATTTCCGTTTGTCACGGTCGTTATAAAATTCAAAGGCTTTATCGCCGATCATGATTTTGCCATATTCATTGATACCTAAAAATGAGGTGGCATCGATTGTCAAATCAACTTTTGTATTTAGGGATTGTACCATCTTTTATAAGCTCCATTTCTTTGTTTGGTTACATTATACGTGTTTTTCCAGGTTTTGGCGAATACGAAAAAAAGTGCTTGGGTCGCCCCAAGCACTTCGCTTCGAAAAGATTATAACAATCCGATCAAGTGTCCACCGATACCGACTAAGAATAAGCCAATGATGATGATGATTGGAGAAACTTTTTTCTTCAATAACCACATGCATAGAAGTGTCAATAACAATGCAGCCAAACCAGGAATCAATTGATCCAAGTTGTTTTGTAATGTAGTGACTTTCACATCAGACAATGCACGACCTTCAGCAACTTGTTCTAAGGCTGTTTTGATACCTTCTGAACCTGAAGGTAGATTTGCCCAATCGATATATGCGCCATCATCAAGAGGAACACGAGAAACAACTGGTGCAAATGATACAGATACCCAACGTTGAACCAGAGATCCTAAGACAAACATCCCTAAAATCGAAGCACCTTTTGTTACGTCTTGCAATAAGCCACCTGAAAGGTCATCAGTGATTTTAGAACCAGCACGGTAGCCGAATTCTTGTGTATACCACATAAATGCCCAACGAATGATATTCCAAGCAAGGAAGAAGATGATTGGTCCTAAGATGTTTCCGCCTAAAGCAAGAGAAGCACCTAACGCACCTAACATCGGACGAACTGTAAACCAGAATACTGGGTCACCAACACCGGCCAAAGGACCCATCATACCGACTTTAACCCCTTGAATCGCTACATCATCAACTGGCGCGCCATTGGCACGTTCTTCTTCCAATGCTAACGTTACACCTAGGATAGGTGACGCGATATATGGGTGTGTATTAAAGAATTCCAAGTGACGCTTTAAAGCAGCGGCACGGTCTTCTTTTGTTTTGTATAATTTTTTGATTGCTGGAATCATTGAGAATGCCCAACCACCATTTTGCATACGTTCATAGTTCCATGAACCTTGAATGAAGGTAGAGCGCCATGCTACGGCTAAACGATCTTTTTTATTTAATTGAATTTTTTCTGCCATTTTTTTCTCCTCCTTCGATTCTAATAGTCATTCAAGATATCGCCTAGAGGGTCGCCGGTGTTTCCGCCGCCACCGCCTCCATTTGATGATCCACCCATTTTGCTGATGTTCAAGTAGATCAATGCGATTGCGACTGCCAACGCACCAATAGCGATCAATGTCAATTCAGAGATTGCAGCGATCACAAAACCAATAATGAAGAATGGCCATACTTCACGTGTTGCCATCATGTTGATAACCATTGCGTAACCTACGGCAACGACCATACCACCACCGATAGCCATACCATCAGTTAACCATGCAGGCATAGATTCTAGGAATGATTGTACTGTGTGTGCAGGGATTGCTAACAATGCTGCAGCAGGAATCGCGATACGTACCCCTTGCATAGCAACTGCAATAATGTGCCACATTTCGATTTTACGAATATTGCCTTCTTCAGCTGCTGCATCCATAAAGTGAACGATTGGCACAGCCAATGTACGAACGATCATTGTTAAGAACAAACCAGCTACTGCCAAAGGAATGGCAACAGCAATCGCTGTATCAACACCATTTGTTCCTTGTCCGCCTAATACCAAAATAATTGCAGATGCCACAGATGCTAAAGCTGCATCTGGTGCAACAGCGGCACCAATGTTTGCCCAACCTAAAGCGATCATTTGCAATGATCCGCCTAAGATAATACATGCTTCCAAGTTACCGGTCACTAAACCGATCAATGTACAAGCTACTAGTGGTTGGTGGAATTGGAATTCATCCAAGATTCCTTCCATACCAGCTAAAAAGGCAACGAGTACTACTAATACCATAGATATAATAGTCATGATAGACCTCCTATTTAGTTGAATACAATTCTATTTGTTTGCTAACTCATTTTTTGCTTTGCGTAAGATTTCATCCATGTTGTCTCGTGAATCATTCGGTACTTTACGTACGTCGAATTTAATGCCACGATTTTTAAGTTCTTCAAATGTAGTAACATCTTCAGTTCCCATTGACAATACTTTACTTACAACAACTTTACCGACAGAGTGCGCCATTGAACCAACGTTGACTTCTTGAATATCAACGCCGCCTTCAACTGCTCGTAAAACATCTTCCGGATTTTCAAATAATAGCAAAGCTTTTGTATTCCCAAAACGTGGGTCTTTAGAAACTTCAATCATTTTATCTACCGGAATAACGTTTGCTTTTACGCCTGGAGGCGCTGCTTGTTCAATCAGTTTTTTACGCAAATCATCTTTTGCAACTGCATCAGATACAACGATGATCCGTGATGGATTCACAGATTTGGTCCAAGCTGTCGCAACTTGACCATGCAACAAACGAGAATCGACACGTGCCAATACGATTTTGATTTTGCCATCACCCAGAACAGTTCCTGGAGGAAGTGAACCTTTTGGTTGGTCATCTTGTACCGCTTTAGAAGCAGTTGCTTCTGCTGGTTCAAGCGCTTCAGGTTTGACCTTGACCCCTTCTTTGGCTGTTTCAACGATATGTGCTGCAATTTCATGCGCTTTATTCATTGAAAAACGTGATGCATAAGCCTCGATCACCATTGGTAAATTCATACCTGCCACGATCGCCCATTTATCTTTGTGGTCTTCAAACAAACTATTCGCTTGATTGAATGGTGTTCCGCCCCATAAGTCAACTAAGAAAAGTACTTCTTCTTGGTCATCAAATGTTGCGATTGCTTCTTGCATTTTTGCTTTGATGTCATCTGGTCCTTCACTTGGCATCAATGTGACAGCTTTAACATTTTCTTGTTCGCCGAAAATCATTGAACCGGATTGCAAAATGCCGTTTGCAAATTCTCCATGACTTGCTAGGATAATTCCTACCATCTTTTTACCTCCTATTTCAAAATTGAAAAATTGTGACACGAATTTGAAAGAAAAAACAACGACGAAAAATCAAGAGTGACTACTTTCTTTTTCTAAGATATCCTTCAAGTAAATTTTGCGATCAGCTGGAACTTTACGAATCTCGACTTCAATACCTTGTGCTTGTAAATAAAGCAATGAGGCGAGATCTTGGTCATTGACTGAAACAAAGTTTGTGATCATCCGTTTTCCCATTGAAAAACTCATTCCACCAATATTTACCGAGTGGATCGGAATGCCACCTTTGACGAGGGTCACGACATCTTGAGGGTTAGTAAATAATAACATGACTTTTTGGGTATTAAATAATGTGTTATGTGCTACCTCAAGCATCTTCGCTACCGTTACGACATTGGATTTGATTCCGGGTGGTGCAGCTTCTTTCAACAAAAATTTACGCAATTGATCATTGGCTACTTCATCACTGACCACGATGATTCGGTTGATACCGGTCAATTTCGACCATGCTGTGGCGACTTGACCATGAATCAGACGATCATCGATTCTGGCAAGACGTATATCCATTCCCATTGCAAAACCTCCTACATCGATCCGCTGAACAATTTGAGGATCCGTTCTTTTTTCGATCACCTCCTGTATCCACTTATATAAAAGCAAGAAGCGTGCCAACTATTAACAATACACTAATCTTGATAAAAGCTTAAGAATCAACATATGTGCAATACACTAAAAAAGATACACTAAGAAAAAGTGTATCTTTTTTAGTGTATCTGTATTATTTTTCTTATAAATACATTTCCTTCTCTTGATGATTCTGGATCAATGCCAACAGATAGAACTCCTCTGAATCAGGAATCGCTAGGTTCATCAGCCGAGCAAAAGATTGAACGTGGACATGCAACTGTTCATATTGCGGATTGTGATACATGTCAGACGCGTCTTGTTCGGAAATAGCTAACGGTTGACGCAAAATAATACGCTCTAACATCCCAGCTGTATGCAGCACAAAGTTGATTTGAAATCCTTGGCGTGCATCATTCAATTCTAAATCGTTGATCAATTCATGACTGAATTGCCACAATGGATCGACCACTTTCTTCGCATTGATATAGGTAAAGTTTTCTTCTAAATAACCGATGCAGATTTCTTTTGCTTGCTGATCATCCAGTTGTACTTCGTCTTCAAAACTCAACTCATTTTCCAATAGAATATCATCCAATAGCTGATCCACATCTTGATCAATAAAACGTTCTAACGAAATAAAAGGCGCATCAATGTGGGGATCAACAATACCTGTTGAAGCAATCAATTGATAACGTTGTTGAATCCCTTCTAATTCTGAACGCAAATCAGCTACCGACAACGTCACGACTTCTACAGATTGATTTTGTCGTTTCGACAATGAACTTTGAATCAATTCTTTGATCCGTTGGGCAGTGCCTTTTCCAGAAGCACAAATCGCCAAAATCGCCCTTGGGTGATGATTTTGCTGCACAGGCTCCTCATTCGTGACAACCCCGTAACCGCGAAACTTCCGTAACGAATCGTATAGTTGATTGATATCTGTACCAATCACCGAGGCTTTACGAACAGTTTCTAACACGATCGACGTGGTAACCATATCAACGGTACGTACCGCGATACCTGTTTCTCGCTGAATCTCGCTATTGAAGGTTGCTAAAGATCCCATATCCACCAGCAGCATCACGCCACTGCCATCATTGACTTGTTTGACACTTTCAACGATTTTTTTCAATGCAACAGCTGGCGGCATATCCAATGGCATATCTACAGCTGTTACTTGATCAACTTCCAATAACTGTTTCACTACTTGTACCATACTGCTCGCTGTGCTATTGCCATGGGCTGCGACAACCACACCAATTTTGCCAGATGAGTGCGTCGTTCGCAACGATACGAGCAATACAGCTAAATAGTAAGACTCGCTTTCCGGAATCGTTACGCGAAAACTTTCGCCAATAAAGACACGCACTTCCTTAGCCGCTTCAAATTCTTCTGGATAGTCAGCCACCATTTGCCGAATATTGTCGTTGGTCTGACGTTCTTCGCCCAAATGAATTTTTTTCAAAAATGAGCTAATGTGCAAACTCATCGCATAAATAAAATTCTGCTGAAAATCTACTTTCAAACGACGTCGCACCATCTCGTAAATTTGATTCGTTACAGTAATGACTTTTTGATCGACAAATTCACTGAGTTTATTGACTGAGTTGAAAGAAAAACCATGGTCTTTGTAGAAAGATTTTAAATGGACATTGATATCCGTTGATATAAAATGATTGATTGCTTCTTGATCTAGCCCATCTGCCTTCAATAAAGCGGCTTTGTCACCGATAATATCATACAAATTATAGGGTAGTTCATAGGCGTCTGACTGGATATCATTTAAATTTTCATTCGGTTGGACACTGATTTTAGGTGCCAATATTTTCGATAATTCAGCCAGTTCATTCCGACGATTGCCTAAAATAATCAACCCTGATCGGATACCTTCAGGTAGGTCCATCAATTCGATTTCGATAACCTCATCTTGCATATGATTCAAAAAACCCCGAGCACAAACGAGTTGGACATTTGATTTGAGCTGACCGATATTCCCAAAACTGACACTGCCGATCAGCGCTTTGATTACATCTTCAGTTAATGAAATACATCGTTGAATCCGAGTAGCTTCTTGTCCGACAAGTACCCGAACCAACTCGATTTTTTCAGAAGCAGGCCGCTTCTCAAAAAAAGGCAATTGAATATTGATCGGGATCCGTCGGGTAAAGGTATCTAAAAGCGTTGAATTGGGATCTTCTGTTGTCGCACCTACGATCCGTACATTGGCTTGATGGTTTTTACCTGTTTCACCTAAACGGCTGAAAGTCCCATGATCCATAAAATAAAAAATCATTTCTTGGCCTTCTGGCGGTAAACGATGGATCTCATCAAGAAATAGCATACTTTCATCCGCTTGATCTATTATCCCGATTTTTTCTTGCTCGGCACCAGTAAAAGCCCCTTTGACATAGCCAAACAGGTGACTCATCAACAGTTCCGGATTATTGGCATAGTCTGCACAATTGAATACGATCAGTTCTTTCTCATCAGCAATCACTTGATTGGTTTTGGCAAATTGAAACATCGCATGAGCGAAATACGTCTTCCCAGAGCCAGTTGGTCCAGTGATCAAACAATTCAGCCCTTTTGGCGGATACAAAATCGCCGCTTTGGCTTGTTCAACAGCATTCTTCATACTGCCGTTGGCACCGATGATCGTTGAGAAAATATCTCGATTGCTTTTGATTGCAGGTACGCGCTGCGGATGGGCTTTTTCTCTTTGCGGTCGATTTTCCATATAACTTGGTACATAGAGATCAGGCGTCTTTTCACTGACATTGGCCCAATATCGAACTGGACGGCTTTCGCTTTTTTGGACACGCCCTTCTTTGACGAGCTGATTCAAGTCTTTACTGGCATTGCTGCGTTGAATCGCTAAGTGATCAGCGACTTCAGATGTCGACAATCCTTTCTTCTCTCCCAAACCGCTCATTGTATTTTCAACGATGTATTGATAAATACGCTCAATCCGCTTTCCCATCAGCTTCGCCTCCTTGTTTGTTTCCACTTAAATACTGTAATCATTTTTTCTTAAAAAAGCAACTTTTTGTAAAAAAAAGAGGATTCTTACTATCTTTCAACCCCATAAATAGGTGATCTTAGCCTAAGAATAAAGCATTTGACAAAAAAAAGACACTCATATGGCTATGGGTGTCCAGATAAATCGCTTATTGGCAGGAATGGTGGCACATCCCCTTTAAATTCTTGTAATTCTTTTTGCATCCAAATCACATCATGCCACTGATCGAATTTATAACCGACCTTTTTAAAGTCAGCTACCCGATGATAGCCGCGTTTTTGATGGAATCCTTCGCTTTGCTGATTGCCACCGGTGATACAGGCTGTCAAATTCACAACATGTTGTTCTATCAGTATTTTTTCTAAGGCATCATATAAGGCTGTGCCAATCCCTTTCGCTTGTGCTGATTGGTCTAAATACACCGTGACTTCAACGGTCCAATCGTAAGCTGCTCGGCCTTTATAAGCTGTCGCATAGGCATAGCCCACAATGCCTCCTGCTTCTTCGGCTACAAGATAAGGATATCTACTTGAGATCGAACGAATTCTTTCAGAGAATTCCTCTGTTGTTGGTACGTCGGTTTCAAATGTGATTGGCGTATGAAGCACATAATAAGTATAAATGGCCAATAAAGCTTTTGCATCTGCCGTTGTCGCTGAACGTATATTCATGCAGGTCCTCTTTTCCCTAAATTTTCAACAGTATACTCTTTTTGATGCAAAAAAACAATCCTCTATGGGATTGTTTTTCGGTATAGATTTGTGATCGTTATTCATTTTTTGTTTCACCGCAATAAACGTTCAAATGTTGCGGCAATAATTGAATAGTCACAGGTAATTCGGGGCCAGGATCCCCGTCAACATTGGTCTCGATCGAATGATTTCCTTTCAAAGCAATCGTCGCTTTTTCAAATGTTTCATAGCCTAAGACCTCATTTGATTCCGTGACACCTTTTAACAGTTCTGGAATACTTTTGACTGTCTCCCACAAATTGCTGTCTTTCAAGTAAATCAAGTGCAGTTTTCCATCTTTGGTGCTGGCTTTTGGCAGGAGTGATTCAAATCCCCCAACACTATTTGAAGAACCAATGATCAATGTGCTGCTTTCAAAGGATAACTGTCTCGTTTTATCCGCTGTTGTGAGTTCAACTGCAAATAGATGACTTTCATTTTTGCGGACTTCTCGCAAGCCCGACACAAAATAAGCCATTTTCCCTAGTTTGGTTTTTTCTTCCACTTCAACATTATTGATAGCAGCAGGAATCATGCCAATCGCAACTACATTCATGAAATACGCCTCGTTGATTTGTCCGATGTCGATTTGACGCGAGTGGGCAATATCAAACGTTTCAATGGCTTCTTGCGGATCTAACGGAATATCTAATGCCCTCGCCAAATCATTGACTGTGCCTAAAGGAAAGAAACCGAAGTTTGGACGGTTATCATGAGGCGCTAAACCACTGATTGCTTCATTGACTGTGCCATCGCCACCCATCGCAAAGACACTGTCGACAGCGCCCACTGCTTCAGAAGCAAATTTAGTCGCATCACCGGCTTCTTCTGTATGCTTGACCTCAACTTCATCAAAGAAAACAGCCAACTTCTCTTTGGCTTGTTGTTCATATTCCTTTGCCTGTTCACCACCAGAGCTAGGATTAACGATCAGTAATGCTTTCATAAAAAAGCCTCCTTTGAAATAATTTTGATAAATCAAGTATATCAAAATCAAGACGTACTTGTCCTCTTTGAGACAACCAAAAAGCGCATCGACAGAGTCAATGCGCGAAACGAGTATTGATCAAACCAAACGTTTTCGTAGACGCCCTGAGATAAAATCGATCACAGTCACGGTCACGACGATACCCAATAAAATGATACCCACACGACTCCATGAGCGCGCATTGATAGCAAAAATCATTGGCGTACCAATCCCGCCAGCTCCTACGATCCCTAAAATCGAAGCGGAGCGAACCGCCAATTCAAAGCGATATAAAGTAAAAGATAGAAACTCTGGAATCAACTGTGGCAAAGTAGCAAACCCTAGGACATCCCAGCGATTCCCACCAGCACTGATGACGGATTCTGAAGGCCCTTGATCCATATTCTCAATGGCTTCACTATACAACTTAGCTAACATCCCAATCGAGTGGACACTCACAGCCAACACCCCGGCAAAAGAACCAGGACCAACTGTTTTGATAAACATGATTGCCAGAACGATCTCAGGAAAAGTCCGAATCGCCGTCAGCACAACTTTCCCGACGCCTGATAAAAAGCGGGGACTATTTTTGCTGCGCGCAGCCCAAAAAGCAAACGGAATGCTTAAAATCGAAGAAATAAAGGTCCCGACAAATGCAATCGCCACAGTTTGAATCATGAGACTGATGAGATCTTCTCCATCACCGGTATAAACATAACTCCAGTCAGGATGGATCAAACCATAAAATATCGCTCCCACGATTTGACCAACATTATCCTTGACCCCTTTGAAAGGAATCCCGGAAAAAGCCCAAATATAAATAATGACCAATACAAGAACAATGAGCCAATTTCTGATTTTCTTTTGTTTCGGTTCTGCAGGTAACATCATAATAATCGCTCCCTTAATCTATTACTGATGGTATCGATCACTAACACGACTGCAAAGATCACGATCACGATGATTGACGTTTGATCGTACCTAAACTGACTCAAAGATCGTTGTAAGAATACACCGATCCCTCCGGCACCAATGTACCCTAAAATCGTTGAAGCACGAATATTGATTTCAAATGCATATAAAAGATAACTTAAGAAGTGACTCATGACTTGCGGCATCACCGCATAACGAATAATATCAAATTTCGATCCTCCGGAAGCCGTGATTGCTTCGATAGGACCTTCGTCAATGGTTTCAATCGATTCATAGAACAGTTTGGTGATCATACCGAAAGAAAAAACTGAGATCGAAATCACCCCTGCAACCGGTCCAATCCCAACGATGGCCACAAACAAAGCCGCCATCATCAAATCTGGAATCGTCCGGATAATATTTAGTATAAATCGAAAAATACCGCTGATAAAAGTATTGGTCATGATGTTTCGGGCAGCAAGCAATGAAAATGGCAATGCAACGATCGCACCAAAGGTCGTGCCGATAATCGCCATTTGAATGGTTTGCAAAATCGGTTCCACGATGACAGGCGCATAGTCCCAATCAGGACGTGCCATTTTTTGTAAAATCACATTCATTTGACTTGTATTGCCAAAAAAGCGAACCATATCTACACCCGAAATCGAACCACTCACATAAAGAACGATCAGAAAGATGGCTAACCATAAGACATTTTTCCAAAGACCGCTGCGTTTGGGCAACGTTTCGGTGGTCATAAAGCTTCGCCCCCTTGTTCTTCCATGATCTCACTGCCGTAGATTTGTTTCAAACGCTGATCTGTAGCCTCACTGACCGGCCCATCGAAGACCAAACTCCCATCACGCAAGCCAATGATCCGGGTACCATATTCTCGCGCCAATTGCACAGAGTGCAGATTGACAACGATCGTGATCCCTAAATCTTGGTTGATCCGTTTCAAGTCACTCATGACTTTTTCAGTGGTCAAAGGATCTAACGACGCGACTGGTTCATCTGCCAATATGATTTTAGGTTCTTGGGTCAAGGCTCGGGCAATCGATACCCGCTGTTGTTGACCACCAGACAATTCATCCGCTCTCGTGTAAACTTTTTCTGCCAAATTGACCCGCTGCAAGGATTGATATGCCAATTCTTTATCTGCTTGCGGAAATAGACCGAACAACATTTTGATAGTGGGATGATACGCAACACGCCCTGTCAAAACATTACGCAAGACACTCGAACGTTTCACCAAATTGAAACTTTGGAAAATCATGCCAATGTCTCGCCGAATCAAACGCAGTGCTCTACCCTTGGCTTTCGTAATGGATTGATTATCGATCAGAATCTCTCCACTTGTGATTTCATGAAGACGATTGATCGAGCGCAGCATCGTTGACTTTCCTGCACCGGATAAACCGACTACGATCACAAATTCACCTTTTTTGATATCAATATTCAAATCTTTCAATCCCAACACACCATTGGGATATTGCTTCGTCACATTTTGGAACGAAATGATCGTATCTTTTTCTAACGCCATGATTCTCCTACTTTCTTTTGTTAAAAAATCGCCTGACAGTCGAAAAGGGCACCTTAGGTTCTGGTACCCTTTTTCGCGCTGTTGGCTGTTGATAGATTATTGACCTACTTGTTCTGCGTACTCTCTAACGATATCGAAGTTGCTGTCTTGTGAAACGACATAGCCTTCGTGAGAATAAATATCAGAGATGATTTGTTTGCCTTCTTCGTCTTTACCAATAGCAATAAATGCATCTTGGATCTTTTTGTCCCATTCTTCACTCATGTCACTGCGGACACTGATCGTATCATTAGGGATTGGTTCTGTAAAGTACATTGGTTCTACTTCATCCATGATTTCTGGGTAATCACTTTTCACGGTATTACGAGCATCTTCGAAGACAAATGCTGCGTCAACATCACCATTTAATACAGAAAGTACCGCTTGGTCATGACCTTTGACTTGAACGGTAGTTACATCAGTATTGATGTCGATACCAGCCTTTTTCATTTCGGCTACTGGCCAAACATAACCAGCTGAAGAAGTCACATCTTGAGTAGCGATCGTTTTGCCTTTTAAATCTTCAAGATCTTTGATATCGCTGCCGCTTTTGACAACGATCATTGACCGATAGCTATCTACCAATTCATCCGTTGCTTCGCCGCCAGGTTGTTTGATTCCATATCTTTGCGCTTGCAGCAATACTTTGACATTGCTTTGCTCATGTGCCAATACGTAGGCATTTGGAGGTAAGAAACCAACATCTACTTGTTTTGAAGCCATTGCTTCAACAATTGTATTATAGTCAGTCGAAACGCTTACGGTTACTGGAATACCTAACTCATCACTTAATAATTGTTCCAATGGTTTTGCTTTGGCTTCCAATGTTTCAGCCGCTTGAGATGGAACAAATTGGACGGTCAATTCTTCCGGCACATAACTTTCTTCACCAGAAGCATCCGTACTTGAATCTCCTGACCCGCAGGCTGCTAATGTAAATGCCGCCGCCAATCCTAACCCCACTGTTGCTGCTTTTTTCCAAACTTTCATCACTTTTCCCCTTTTCAATCAAAATGAACAAAATGAAAATACCGAACTTTCCTATCTGATTATAAAAAAAAAAGCGCAACATAACAACCAATTTTTGTACATTTTTTGTTATTTTTTTTAATTGTTCGATAAACACGAACAATAATTCGGGCGTTCTTTCTCAATCAAAAGAAAATTTTAGGCAAATCATCTGTTTGTCCTTCTCTAGAATCGTATCAAAGCACTTTGCATTTTAGGTTAGCAACATGTAAAAGTTCTGTTAAGTTCACAAAATGAATGGTGATGCAACACATGTAGCGATTGCGCGCCCCTATTTGATTTGCTTTTTTTATCTCCTAACGCTTCACAAATCAAATTTGCGCAATAAAACTGTTTCACCATTCACTTGTTCACCAGTTTTGACAAAACCCATTTTTTCGTATAAGGTTTCTGCTATTTTATTTTCAAAAACTGAAGAAATGCGTAATTCTTGGGCTTGCACTTGTTCATTGAACCAACTTATGGCTACTGCCATTGCCTGACGGCCGAACCCTTGCTGTTGAAAATCCTGGCCAATCATAAAGCGTTCGATCCACCAAGAATCTTTTGGGTACTCTTCATCTGCCGTATAATAACTGAACAGAATAAAACCAACCATTACATCTTCGTGATAAATAGCAAATGCTTGTCTTTGTTCCTCAAATATCGATTCTAGTAATGAATACCAATTCGGTGATACGAAGTCTTTTTGGGATGCAGCGGGTTGTAACGCAATACATGCACGATAGTTTGATTGATCGATTTCTTTTAAGTGGATCATTGTAGGTTCACCTCTCAGTAATTTCAAACGCTTACATAAAATTGAAGAAAATCACATCGTCATTTTCCGACATATCTATTAAGCTTCTTACAAGCATGAGTGAACATTAAAATATGGTATAGAAAATAATGTAAAATAAATATAAACGCTACGTAGTCAAATCTCTGAAGTATTTTTTTCGTATAAGTCATACGCGTTTTATGACTTATCTGATATAAATGTATCCTTTGATCCACTTGGGTATATTGATACCGGAGCGACATAAGGCGTTTCATAAAGTCTTTGTTCTTTTTTGATAGTTCTCTTATTTAAATTATTTTTACTGATTCTATCTGATTTTTGAATTGGCGTTTCAAAAAAGTTAAAATTAAATATTTTCATTTTATCATTCACCTCTTTCTTTATACAAAACATATATGTTTAATCAAATATCTAAACTTACTTATTTGATTATACTATATTTATAAACAGGAGTATGTGGTTTAATTTAAAAATGTACTGTCTCATAGTTTTTTACAGCATCATGGTCTATTTTGTCTCTTTTAAACTACATTTTCATACTTCTATTTGCAAATTACTTTGTATGATCGTTGCGTCATTTCTTTGGTTTGATCACGTTCACACTCAACTTCATAATATGCAGCATCTACACTCACTTGAGTGCAAAGCACAAAAAACAGACTGCTGACAAGTTAGCAAAATTCGCCAGTTTTTAACGATGGACACCAAGTGCTTTTCCAAGACAAATAAAAAAGCTCAAACCCTTTCGTATCAA